>NZ_JBFATO010000042.1:0-64575 GCF_040678355.1 Streptomyces sp. NPDC052701 | reverse complement strand
TGGAGGGGATCCAGGACGTTAACGCGGAGTAACCCCCCGCTGAGGGTGTTCTCGGGCCCCCGCCGTGTACGGCGGGGGCCCACTCGCCCGCGCAGAACCGTCAATGCCGGAAGACGTCCTTCGTCTTCTCCTTCGCCTGCCGCGCGTCACCCTTGGCCTGCTCGGCACGGCCCTCGGCCTCCAGCCGCTCATCGCCCACCGCGCGGCCGACCACTTCCTTGGCCTTGCCCTTGGCCTGCTCGCTCTTCGCCTTGGCCTTCTGCTCTTCAGCCACAGCTCTCACTCCAAGCGTGTACGACTTCGGTCCGCCGACCGGGTGACCGCCGGCGCCGTGTCCAAACCCGCCCCGGACGGACACACGCCGTCCCGCGCCGTCGACGACCCGGCTGCATCGCGTCCGCGATCCGGGAAACCCGGCCGGCATGACCGCACACGAACAGCATCACAGGTCTTCCGAGGACGACGTGCGGGTCGTGGAGCGACTCGTGCCCGTGTGGCTGGAGGAGACGCAGCGCCACGACGCCGAGGCCGCTCGCGCGGCACGCGAGGGCTGGCAGCGGGGTTCCCTGCCGGCGGACTCCGCGCAGGATCTGGCCCACTGGGTCACCGCCCGGGTCACCGACACCGGTTTCAACGAGGACGAGGGCCCGGACGTGCGCGGGCCCGCGCGGATCACCCCGGCGGACAAGGAATCCGTCCACCGGTGGCTGGCCGGTCAGGGGCATCCGGTGTGAGGCCCCGTCGGCGCGGCCGCGCGAGCGCCCGTTCCCGGTGTACGGCCTGGCGGCCCGTCAGGGTCGGCCGGGGCGCCGGCGGCCGGGGCGCGCGCCGTGTCCGGGGTCCGGAATCCGGTCGCGGGGCGCGCACCGGCGGGGTCCTCCGCGTCGCCGTACCGGTCGTGCGGGAGGGGTGCCGTCACAGCCGGCGAACGAGGAAAGGGCCCCGCCCCCTGACGTGTCAGGGGGCGGGGCCCTCGATGGAGCGCCGGGCAGGCCTTGCACCTGCATCTCCCCGCAGGAAGCGGGGCGTCTTTCCTTGGACCACCAACGCGCGGCCTGCCACCGGAAGTTCGGCGGCGAGCTCATGATCGAGCTTAGCAGAGTCGCGCCGCGTGCGCTCCGCAGGCCCGGGAGGCCGGTGCGCCCGCCTCCGGTGGAGGCGGGGACGGCCGGTGCGCCCGGGTCGGGCGACGGGGCGCTCCGGCGTCGCGTCGCCGCCCCGCAGGCGGCGACCCGCGAGGGGTCCGTCCTCAGCGGCCGCCGTTCCAGCCGTGGGCGACGTCCACCACGATGCGGTCGTGCAGGGGCAGGACCCGGAAGGGCAGCCGGGCACGGACCCCGAGGCCGACCTGGGTGTCGCCCTCGAAGCTGCCGGCGAACCGGGCGTCCCGGAAGGTGCGGTACCCGGTGAGGTCCACGCCCGGCAGGGGGTGTCCGGCCCGGGCCGGGTACACGGGTGCGCCGGTGTCGGGGTCGTAGGCGGGTGCGGCCACCCGCACCTCCAGGACGGCTCCGCCGGCGACGGGGATGTGGCGCCCCGATCCGTCCTGGTACAGGCGGTCGACGTACCTGACGGAGTAGCCGAGCCCATCGCGGCCCGCGCCGGGGAGGTCGACGACCATGCGGTCGAAGCAGGCGTGGCGGCCGGTCCTGATGTTCGTCACCGGCGTCGCCGTGGCGGTGCCGCCGGTCTTGTCGAGGCTGCCCCAGCCGGTGGGGCAGGCCGTGGCCCGCGCGGTGGCCGCCGGAGCCGCGCCGGCCGGGACCGCCGCCGCCGTGAGCGTGGCGCCCATGAGGACGACCGCCGCGCATACTGTTCTGGTTCTTCCGATTCGTGACATTCTCGCCCCCGAGATGTGCATGGTGTTGGTATCAGGTGAGACGACTGAGTTGGCCGAATGGTTGCGCTCCATCCGGCGAGTCGTCGTGAAAAACACGCAGGACGCGGCCCGGGGGCCGGGGGCCGGGTGGGAGATCCGGGGCCGCGCGGGGCCGACCGGAATCCGTACGCCCCCACCGCGCCGGACCGCCGCCCATGGCACATCCTGGTGGGAGGCGAACGGTGTCCGGTGCGTCCGTACCGGGAGGACGCGAGATGGATGAGGCAGCCGCCGGGCCGGACGGGGCACGGCCGGCCGGTGCCCGGGCCCGGGACGGCGGTGCCGGCCGGGCCGGGGACGCGGCCCGGTTCGAGGACGCCCTGGCGGATCCGCTGATCGCGGCCGTCCGGGCCGCCCGGGGCTACGGCGGACTGGTCTACCTGTGCTCCCGTGACCGGCGCTCGCTCGTCCTGACCGTGGTGACCGGAGTACCGCGGTCGCTGCTCAAGGCGTGGTGGCGGGTGCCGGTGGGCGGTGCCCTGCCCATGGCCGAGGCGTACCGCGCCGGCGAGAGCCTGTGGCTGCCCGACGAGCGGGCGACCATGGTGCGCTTCCCGCAGTTCACCGCCGCGCTGCCGTACTCGTTCGCCTCCGTCCACCAGCCCGTCCGGGTCGGCGGCGAGACCGTGGGCGTGCTGGTCGTGCTCTGGCCGGCCGCGCGGGGACCGGAGGACGGCGAGGCGGCCGGCGCCGCGCTGCGCGCCGCCAGGCGGGACATGGAGGAGCGTCTCGCCCGCCGGCCGGACGCGGCCGCCGGCGCGCCGGGCGTCACGTACGACGCCGAGCCGGTCAGCGTGCGCTTCCCCACGCCGGTCGCGCGCGCCGTCCGGGTCGGACTGATCGAGTGGGACCTGGACAGCGGCCTGTGTTCCGTGGACGACGAGGCGCTCGCCGTGCTCGGCCTGCGCCGGGCGGACTTCGGCGGCGCCCTGGCGGACATCGAGAGCCGGGTGAGCCCCGACGACCTGCACGAACTGCGGGCGAGCCGGCAGGACGCGCTGGCCTCCGGGCAGGTCAGGGCCCGGCACTTCAGGGTGCTGGACGAGTCCGCGCAGGGGGACGAGGTCCGCTACCGTCCCGTCGAACTGTGGGGCCACCTGGTGCGGGGCGGCGCGGGGTCAGAGCACCTGCTGGTGGCCGCGCTCGTCGACGCCGCGGGCGGGGTCACCGCGGCCGAGGCCGCCGAGCGGCTGCCCGACGGACTGTTCTCCCTCGACCAGGACGGCCGGGGCATCTACGCCAACCGCCGCTGCGCGGAACTGCTGGGCTGCGAGCGCGAGCAGCTGCTCGGCCGCTACCCGTGGGACGTGATCACCTGGCTGCGGGATCCGGCGTACGAGGACCGCTACCGGGCGGCCATGCTGTCGCAGGAGCCGGTGTCGTTCCTGGTGCGGCACCCCGCCGACGGCTGGCTCGGTTTCGTGCTCTACCCCGGTGTGCACGGGCTGACCGGCCGCGTCTTCCCGGCCGGCCCGCCCACCGGGGACGAGCCGGTGCGCACGGCCGCCGCCGGTGTCGTCCCCGGTACGGCGGTAGGGGCACCGCCGCCCGAGCCGATCGCCGCTCCTCGCGCGGGAGCGCTGTACCACGTCGTGCAGATGGCCAGCGCGCTCACCGAGGCGGTCACCGTGAAGGACGTGTGCCGGGCCGTGTCGGAGCAGCTGCTGCCCGCGTTCGGCGCCGACCAGCTCGCCCTCTACACCGTCCGCGACGGCCGTATGTACCTGCTGTGGGAATCCGGCTACCCGGAGGGCTTCCTCGTCCCGTTCGAGGGCGTCGGCCTCGACACCCGGCTGCCCGGCGTCCACGCGCTGACGACGCGGCTCCCGCTGTTCTTCGAGTCGCCCGAGGACCTGAGCGGCGCCTACCCGGGCATCGCCCTGGACCGCATGAGCGCCTGGTCGTTCCTGCCGCTGGTCGCCTCCGGCCATCCGGTCGGCTCCTGCATCCTCGGCTGGGGGGCGCGGCACCGGTTCACGCCCGACGAGCGCTCCGCGCTGACCGCGCTGAGCGGGCTGGTCGCCCAGGCGCTGGAGCGGGCCCGGCTGTACGACGCCGAGTCGGCGGTCGCCCGCGGTCTGCAGGAGGGGCTGCTGCCGCACCGGCTGCCCGTCATCGAGGGGCTGCGCACCACGGGCCGCTATCTGCCCGGCACCCAGGGCATGGCCATCGGCGGCGACTGGTACGACGTGATCCGCACCGGCCGCGGGGTGGCCCTGGTCATCGGCGACGTCGAGGGGCACAGCGTCGGCGCCGCCGCCGTCATGGGGCAGTTGCGCAGCGCGGTGCACGCCTTCGCCGCGAGCGAGCGCCCCCCGCAGGAGGTCATCACGCACACCAACCGGCTGCTGGCCGAGCTGGACGCGGACACCTGCGCCACCTGCTGCTACGTGGAGCTGGATCCGGGCAGCGGGCGCGCCCTGGTCGTGCGGGCGGGCCATCCGCCGCCGCTGCTGCGCCACCCGGACGGGCGGGCCGAGACCCTCGATCTCGCGGGCGGCGTCATGCTGGGCGTCCAGCCCGACGCCGTCTACCCCGTCACCGCCCTCACCCTGGAGCCCGGCAGCGTCCTCGTGCTGTACACGGACGGGCTCGTCGAGCACCCCGGCAGTGACATCGAGGCGGGGATCCAGGAGGTCCACCGCTGTCTGGCCCAGACCCCCACCGACTCGGTGGAGCACCTCGCCGACCAGCTGATCAGGGCGGCCCGCCGCACCCCGGACCGGCCGGACGACGTGGCGCTGCTGCTGACGGCGTACGGCCGCCCGCCCGCCGCCGGCCCGCCGGGGGTGCCGCCGTCCGGGTGAGCGCCCGCGCCGGTGCCGCGTCCGGCGGGCGCCGGGCTCCGCCTTCCGGTGCGTGCGCCCCGCACGCGAACGGCGGCAGGACCGCGGTACCGGTCCTGCCGCCGTTCGCGCACCGCCCGGGGCGGTCTCAGCTCACGCCGAACCGCGCCTGACGCGGCGGAGCAGCACGACGCCCGCGATCAGCAGCACGCCGCCCGCGGCGCCCGGCCACAACTGCGCGCCGGTCTCGGCCAGTCCGCCGTTGACCGCCTGCGGCTGGGTCCGCCCGGAGGCGGCCGGGGCCTCGTCGCGGGCGGCCGGTGTCCCGATGGCGGCCGGCGTCCGGCCGGAGCCGCCCGCGGCGTTCGCGCCGCTGCCGTCCGAGTCGCCGGTGTCCCCGCCCGCCGAGGTGCCGCGCGTGGCGGGGGCCGCCGTCCGGGCCTTGGGTTCCGCCGTGCGCGGGGGCGTGGACGAGCCGCCGCCCGCCGCTCCGGCGCTCGGCGTGGCGGCCGGAGGCTCCTCGGTCTCCTCGCCGCCGGTGTCACCCGGCTCCTGTCCGCCCTTCCCGTCCTGCGGGACCTCGGGCGCCTTCGTCGGCTGCTCCTGCGGGGCCTCGGGCGCCTGCGTCGGCTGCTCCTGCGGGGCCTCGGGCGCCTGCGTCGGCTGCTCCTGCGGGGCCTCGGGCGCCTTCGTCGGCTGCTCCTGCGGCTCCTCTCCCGAGCCGGACCCGGAGTCCGCGCCGGCGTCGCACTCGCGGCCCTCGTTGATGCAGCCGACCATCTCCTCCATCAGGTCCTCGTCGAAGACGTTGATGAAGTCGCCGTGGTCCGTGACCGGCTTGTGCAGCTGCTCCGGGAAGGAGTCCACGGCGAACAGCGGTGTCGTCCGGCCGCCGTCGTCCAGGCTCGGCGCGTCGACGTCGTAGACGAGACGCTGCACCAGCTGCGGAATGGGCCGGAAGCCGGCCGGGCAGTTCCCGGCGGCGTCCGCGAACGCCACGTGCGTGCGGTGGTTGGCGCTGTCGATGTTGCGGCCGTCCCAGCAGCTCTGGAACCGGAAGGTGCGCACCACGTCGCTGCCCTGAGGACACAGCGGGTACTTGTCCTTCAGCTGCCGGTCCTCGAAGCCGGTGCAGCTCCAGGAGGCGTTGGCGTTGCCGGGGCCGTTGACGAACGCCTTGGCGTCGCCGGTGATGATGCGCAGCAGCCGCGGCATGGCCGTGACCTTGCCGCGCGGGTTGCCCACGAAGGTCAGCGTGACCTGCTTCGGGGTGACGATCTCTCCGGCGTTGCCCTCGATGCCGCCGCCGGGCGAGTCGGCGTCCTGCTCCCGGGTGCCGTTCTGCAGGCGCAGCACGGGCCAGAAGTAGGAGGACTTGTCGCCCTGGTTCTCGCAGGTGGTCTCGGCGCCCGCCAGGTCCTGGTCGCTGGCGAAGGCGTCGTTGGCCTGGTTGCCGACGTAGTCGTGGAAGTGGTGGGCGCCGTTGCTGACGCCCGGGGCGACGATGACGTTGTCGGAGTTGAACAGGCCGTTCTCGTTCACGCCGCAGCTGGTGGAGAAGGAGCCGCGCGAGGCGTCCCCCGTCCGCTGCGGGCGGGGCACGTTGGGCTGGACGGCGGTGATGTCGGCGTAGTCCGCGGCGACGGGCCCGTTGCCCGCCTGTCCCCCGTTCCCGTCCTGCTGCCCCTGCCCCCCGGCGTCGCCCTGGTCCTCGCCGGCGCCGTCCTGGCCTGCGGGGGTCTGCGCGGCAGTGGTCCGCACGGTGCAGGCCGCGAGGGCCTCCAGCCCTTCCGGGCGGTCCCCCGCCCGGCCGATGGCGGCCGTGATGCGCCCGATGGTCGCGGCCCGCTGTTCCTTCAGCGGCTCGGTGATCGCCTCCTCCGCGCCGCCGGCGTCCTGCCCGCCGGCCCGCGCGGCCTCCCGCAGCTGCTGGTAGGCCCGGGCGATCTGCTCGTCCAGGGCGGCGAGTTCCTTGTCGACCTCGGCCTGCGCCCGGCCCGGAACCGCCGTGAGCCGGGTGCCCACGTCCGGGCAGTCGATGGTGCTCGCTCCCGGCACCCCGCCGCCGGCCTGCCCGGCGGGGTCCCCGTCGCCCTCGGTCGCCGAGGCGTAGACGTTCGCCGCCACCAACCCCCCTCCGCCCAGGATCAGCGCGACCGCGGCAAAGGTCGCGCGCTGTGGACCTCTGGGGCGTCTGCGCGTGTTGCGTCCCAAGGAAGTACTCCTACGTTCGTGGCTGCGGGGCCGGGGGCCGGCATGGAATTCCCCCGCCCCATACGTAGGCGAGTCCCGGGGCGTTCACGCGCCCGGGAAATTCTTCGGGAACTCTCACGGGACGCGGGTGCGCCGCGTCCCGCCCCCGCCGGGCACGGTGCGTCCGGCGGGGGCGGGACCGGTCCCGCTCAGCGGAAGTTGACGTCGCTGCACAGGAAGTACGTCTGGTCCATGTGCGAGGCCTGCCAGATCGTGTAGACGACGTGACGGCCGCTCAGGCCCGAGGTGCTGACCGGGATCGAGTAGTTCTGGCCGGGGGCGTACTTGCCGGTGCGCGCGACCAGTTGGAGGTCGTTCCACGTCAGCGGCTGGGTGGCGGGGTCGAAGCCCTGCCGGGTGACGTAGACGAGGATGTAGTCCGCGCCGTGGCTGGCCTGGTCGTGCAGCCGCACGGTGAAGTTGCTGCCGATGTCCGTGGTCTTCCACGGGCCCACGGCGTCCAGGGAGTTGTAGCGGCCGCTCTCGGTGCGGCCGCCGCTGCACAGCTGCCCGTCGGGGACGGCGGCCTGGAAGTTCCCGCCGGAGCCGTTGCGGTAGAGGCCGTTCCAGTTCCACATGGCGTTGGGGTCGTCCTGCCACGCCTGCCAGCACATGGGGTCCTGCTGGGCCATGGCCGGGTTCTGGAAGTCGCTCCCCCAGCGCTGCCAGCAGCCGTAGTTGCGGGACGCCGGGTCGATGACGGAGCCGTGGGCGCTGGCGGTGCCGCTCCAGGGGATCAGGCACAGCAGTGCGGCGGCCACCGCGCTCAGGACGAGCGTCAGGCGGGACCGGACCCTTAAGACATGATCATGACAAGCCATGATCTCCTTCTTTCGGATGTGGGGGCTTCGGTTCTTCCGTGGGGGGCGAGAGAGGCGTGGGAGCGCTCCCGCAGTGGACAGGCTGCGCCTCGCGCAACACAGCGGCAACATTCGTTTGCGCCACTTCTGCGTTCCGTGGCGCGTTCGATGCGTTCGACGGCGCGCGGAGGCGTCCGGCCGGCACGCGGGGGCGCTCCGGCCGGAGCGCGGCCCCCGGCCGGCGCCTCACAGCCCGTCGAGGTGCGTCGTGGAGCGCCCCAGGTAGGTGACCGGACCACCCTCGGGGACGTCGATCACATGGAAGCCCAGGCGGTCGTAGAAGGCCCTGGCCGGGGTGTTGGCACTCGCCATGCCCAGGTGGACGGCCCGCACTCCCTTGTCCTGGAGGGCCTGCAGGAACGTGCGCACGAGCCGGCGGCCGTGGCCGCGGCCCTGCCACTCGGGCAGCAGGTCGATGTGCAGATGGGCGGGGTAGGCGGACAGTTCCGGGAGGACCATCCGCTCGGGGTGGTGCAGGAGGTGGGCCATCACCTCGTCCCGGGTGCGCGGCGGCCCGGACGGCGCGGGGTAACGCTCCGCCACCCGGGGCAGCCAGGCGGTGCGGAAGGACTCGGCGAAGCGGGCGGTGTCGGCGGTGCCGAGGACGTAGCCGACCGCCCGCCCTCGCCCGTCGTCCAGGACGAACGCCAGGTCCGGCTCCAAACGGGCGTACGGCGCCGCGAAGATGACCGGGAAGATGCCGGGGTCGGCGTAGAAGGGACGGCTGTCCTGGCCGTTGTGGCCGGTGCGGATGCAGATGTCGTCGAGGGCCGGCGCGTCCTCGGCGCGGTACGGGCGGATGAAGGCAGGCGAAGTCACCGGAGTATCGTGCACGGCTTGGGAGCGCTCCCACAAGGGTTTCGAAGTCGTCGGCACTCCGGCCGGTCCGCTCCTTGCCGAATCCCGGCCCAGGAGGCAGGCGCGTGACGGCGTGCACCCGGCGACCGGGAGGCCGCGGGCTCGGCGCGGGGCCCGGCGGCGCCCCGCCGGAGAGGCTCGCGGGCGCCGGTTAGGAAACCGGCCGACGGTTACCCGGCGCCCATGGTGAAGCTGCACATTCCTGGACGAAAAGAACAGCACGACGAGCAGGCCGAGCGGGGGGACGCATCCGAGCCCGGGCCGGGACCCGAGGTGGAGCGGAGGGCGCCGGACACACCGGCGAAGCTGCCGCGAGGGGCGTGGGGCGCGGTGCTGAAAGGCAGCCTGCGGGAATTCAAGGACGACGAACTGACCGACCGGGCCGCCGCGCTGACGTACTACGGCGTCCTCGCGCTGTTCCCGGGACTGCTGGTGCTGGTGTCGCTGCTGGGCATCACCGGCCGGTCCACCACGGACAAGGTGATGGAGAACGTCCAGCAGTTCGCCCCCGGGTCGGCCCGCGACATCCTCACCGGGGCCGTGGAGCAGTTGCAGGGCAACGCCGGCGTCGGCTCGATCATGGCGATCGTCGGCCTGGTGCTGGCGGTGTGGTCGGCCTCCGGCTATGTGGCGGCGTTCATCCGCGCGGCCAACGCCGTGTACGACATGCCCGAGGGGCGCCCGGTGTGGAAGGTCCTGCCGGTGCGGCTCGGGGTGACGGTCGTCCTGATGGTGATCGCGGTGGTCAGCGCGCTGATCGTCGTCTTCACCGGCGGCATCGCCCGCCGGGCGGGCGCCGTGCTCGGCCTCGGCGACACCGCGCTGACGGTGTGGTCGATCGCCAAGTGGCCCGTCCTGGTCGTCCTGGTCATCGCCATGATCGCGATCCTGTACTGGGCCAGCCCGAACGCCAAGGTCAAGGGCCTGCGGTGGATCACCCCGGGCAGCTTCCTGGCCCTGCTGATCTGGATGATCGCCTCCGCCGGGTTCGCGTTCTACGTCGCCAATTTCGCCTCCTACAACAAGACCTACGGCACCATGGCCGGCGTCATCGTCTTCCTGGTCTGGCTGTGGATCACCAACCTGGCGATCCTGCTGGGCCTGGAGTTCGACGCCGAGACGACGCGGCAGCGGGCGATCGCCGGCGGCCATCCGCCCGAGGCCGAGCCGTACACCCAGCCGCGCGACACCCGGAAGTGGGACGAGGAGGACCGGCGACGGCTGGACGACGCCTGATCCGGTCCCGCCCCCAGGGGCGGGGCGGGCGCGCCGGTTCAGTCCGTCAGGCCGGCCGCGAGCGTCGCGCCCAGTTCCCGGCACCGTTCGAGGTCGGCCCCGCCGGGTTCGCCGGTGACCGTCACGGCCTTCGCCGCGCGGCGCCAGCCGAGGCCGGTCGTGATCGACTCGACGGCGCGCACGGCGCCCGTGACGTCGTTCCCGCCGTGCACCCAGTAGCCGAAGGGCCTGCCCCGGGTGGCGTCCAGGCAGGGGTAGTAGACCTGGTCGAAGAAGTGCTTGAGGGCGCCGGACACGTACCCGAGGTTCGCCGGGGTGCCGAGGAGGTAACCGTCGGCGTCGAGCACGTCGGAGGCCGTGGCGGACAGCGCCGGCCGCCGTACCACCCGCACGCCCTCGATCTCCGGAGCCGTGGCGCCGGAGACCACGGCCTCGAAAAGGGCCTGGCAGTGGGGGGACGGCGTGTGGTGCACGATCAGCAAGGTGGACACGGCCCGACCTTGCCGTCCCGGGCCCGGCCGCCGCAAGCGGCACCGCCTCCGGCGGCCCGAAAGGACCCGGCGCCCCCGTGCGCCCCGTTGTGGGCGCCGGAAGGGCGATGCGAGGATGCCCGGCATCGGGACGTGGACGAGGGGGACCGCCGTGATGGACGGGACGGATGGAACGGACGTGACGGGCGGGATGGACGAGACGGGCGGGGCGGGCCGGGAGGACCGGCTGCGGGCCGCCGCGGTGTTCGACGCCCTCGGAGCCCGGTACGAGGAGGCGTTCGCCGGTTCGCAGGAGCACCGGGCGGCGCTGGAGTGGCTGCTGGAGCGGCTGCGGCCCGGCAGCCGGGTGCTGGACGTGGGAAGCGGAACGGGACGGCCCACGGCCGCCGTGCTCGCCGCGGCCGGCCACGACGTGCTGGGCGTCGACTTCTCCCCCGTCATGGTCGAACTCGCCACCCGCCGGGTGCCCGGCGCCACCTTCCGCTGCGCCGACATCCGCGAGGTACCGCTGGAGGACGGCTCGTACGACGCGGTCTGCGTGTTCTTCTCCCTGCTGCAGATGTCCCGCGCGCAGCAGTCCGGCCTCGTGCGGCGGCTGGCGCGGGCCCTGCGCCCGGGTGGTCACCTCGTCCTGGCGACCGTGCCCGTCGACGTGGAGGACGTCGAGGCGGTCTTCATGGGACAGCCCGTGCGGGTCACCAGTTTCGCCGCCGAGGACGTCGTCGCCCTGGTGCGGGAGGCGGGCCTGACCGTCCTGTCCCGGCGGGACGTGATGTTCACCCCCGCGCTGCCCGAGGCCGCGCCCGAGCCCCACCTCTTCGTGTACTGCCGGCGATCACCATGACTGACCGGCGCCTGAGCAGGTACCCGTCAACCACGGTCCGTACCGGCAGAGGAAAGCGAGGTACTGCGATGTCGCAGGTCGAGGAATCGATCGAGGTCCGCGTCCCGGTCCGCACGGCTTACGACCAGTGGACCCAGTTCGAGTCGTTCCCCGAGTTCATGGACGGTGTGGAGCGCATCGAGCAGCGCACCGACACCCTCACGCACTGGGTCACGAACGTCGACGGCGTGCGCCGGGAGTTCGACGCGGAGATCACCGAGCAGATTCCCGACGAACGGGTCGCCTGGACCACGGTGAACGGTGAGGCCCGGCAGGCCGGTGCCGTCACCTTCCACCGCATCCAGGACGACACCACGAAGATCATGCTGCAGATGGACTTCGATCCCAGCGGTGTCACCGAGACCGTCGCCGACAAGCTCGGCTTCGTCAAGCGGCAGGTCAGCGGTGATCTGAGGCGGTTCAAGGAGTTCATCGAGGCCCGCGGCACGCAGACGGGGGCCTGGCGCGGCCAGGTCTGATCCGGCTGCGTTCCACGGACGGCGGCCGTCCCGGGGAGTCCCCGGGACGGCCGCCGTCCGTGCAGGGCCGGACGATGCGGGGCCGGGCGTCTCCCCCGCCCTCGTGGTTCGCCTGGTCCGCGCCCGCCGGGGCCTGTCGCCGGACTCCCGTCGTCCGCCCGGGGGGGGGCGGGGCAGGCGGGAGTCCGGCGACAGGGCCTACACCACCGGCCGGGCGATGCCGCTGTGCAGCGTCCCGCCTGCCTGGCGGCCGAGGTCGCCCAGGCGCAGGGCCAGCCGCGTCGTGCCGGCGTAGAGCCGCCGTACCGGCTGGAGGTGTTCCAGCCGCGGGGCCAGGGCCGACAGGACGATGGCCAGGGCCACGCCCGTCCAGGCGCCGGGGCCGAGCGGGGTGCAGCCGAAGAAGTGGCTGACGCCGGGGGTCTGGACGAGGGCGGCGAGCACCAGGGCGGAGCCCAGGGCGGTCGCCCACACCAGCGGGCTGTGGCGGCGGCCGGAGAGGGTCTGCACGAGCTGGGCGCCGACCACGCCGCACAGCGCCATGGTCGTCGAACGGCGCTCGGTGCCGGGTGTGAACCGGCCGATCAGGTACGCCGCCACCGCGCCCAGACACGTCGTCACCCCCCGGCGCCGGATCGCGCGCAGCAGGGGCGCGCCGAGCACGTCGAGCCCCATCGGGCCGCTCTGGGCGCGCTGCGCCGTCGACGGGTCGTCGCTCGGGGTCACCGCCACCGCCATCGCCGGGAACATGTCGGTGAGCAGGTTGACCAGCAGCAGCTGACGGGTCGACAGCGGCGAGGCGCCGGCCAGCAGGGTGCCGAGCACGCTGAAGCCGACCTCGCCGGCGTTGCCGCCGATGAGGATGCTCACCGCGTCGGCGACGCTGCGCCACAGGGCCCGGCCCTCGACGACCGCGTCCACCAGCACGGACAGGTCACCGGTGGTGAGCACCAGGTCGGCGGCGTTGCGGGCGGCCGCCGAGCCGCGGGCCTCCACGCCGACGCCGACGTCGGCGGCGCGGATGGCGGCGGCGTCGTTCGCGCCGTCGCCGGCCATCGCCACGACCCGGCCGGCCTTCTGCAGGGCCTCCACGACGTGCAGCTTCTGCTCGGGGGCGACCCGGGCGACGACGCCGGCGCCGTGCAGGGTGCGGGCGCGGTCGCGGCGGCCCATGGCGACCAGTTCGTCGCCGGTGACGACCTCGGTCTCCTCCGGCCAGCCCAGTTGCAGGGCGATCGCCCGCGCGGTCTCCGGGTGGTCGCCGGTGAGCATGACGGGCGCGATGCCGGAGCGGCGCAGTTCGGCGAGCAGGGCGTGCGAGGTCTCGCGCGGGACGTCCGCCAGCGCGATCAGCCCGCGGAACTCCAGGTCGGCGAGCGGCGCGTCGAGTTCGGCCTCGGCGTCGTCGGCGCGGCAGGGCCGCTGGGCGACGGCGAGGACCCGCAGCCCCTGCCCGGCCAGCTCGTGGGCGGTGTCGGAGGCGTCGTCGGGCAGGTCCCGGCAGGCGGGCAGGACCGTCTCCGGGGCGCCCTTGACGACCAGGAGGTCGCCCAGGCCGCCGTCGCGGCCGATCGCGGCGGCGTAGCCGCGGCTGGCCTCGAAGGGCAGTTCGCCGGTGGGCGCCCAGGCCTCGTCGGGCGGGGCGACGGCGAGGACCGCCTCGTCGGTGGCGTGCGCGATCTTGCGGCCCTGCTCCGTCTCCTCCTGCGGGCAGGCCCGCGCGGCCAGGCGCAGGACCGGCACGGCGGGCTCGTCGTCCGGTGCGTGGACGACGCGGTCGACGGTGGCCACGCGGACCAGGCGCAGCTTGTTCTCGGTGAGCGTGCCGGTCTTGTCGAAGCAGACGGTGTCGACCCGGCCGAGCGCCTCCAGGGTGCGCGGGGTGCGGACCAGGACGCCGCGCCGGGACAGCCGGCGGGCGGCCGCCATCTGCGCGACGGTCGCGACCAGCGGCAGCCCTTCGGGCACCGCGGCGACGGCCACCGCGACACCGCCGCTGACGGCGCGCCGCACCGGGCTGCCGCGCAGCAGGGACAGTGCGGTCACCAGCGCACCGCCGGTGAAGGTCACCGGCAGGGCCTTGCGGGTCAGTTCCTGCAGCCGTGCCTGCACGCCGGCGGGCGGCGGGGTGCGCGCGGCGAGCGTGACGGCGCGGCCCGCCTCGGTCTGTTCGCCGGTGTCCACCACGAGCGCGGTGGCCCGCCCGGCGACGACGGTCGTCCCCTCGAACACCATGCAGGCGCGCTGCGCCACCGGCGCGCCCGGGGTCGCCTCGACCCCCTTGGTCACCGGCAGGGACTCTCCGGTGAGGGCGGACTCGTCGACCTCCAGCCCGTCCACCTCCAGCAGCCGGGCGTCGGCGGGGACGACGTCGCCGGCGCCGAGGCTGATCTCGTCGCCGGGCCGCAGCCGGGCCGCGTCGACGGTGACGGTGCGGTGCTCGGAGTCCTGCCTGCGCGCCTTGGGCTGCTGCCGGGCGGCCAGCCGGGCCAGCGCCTGCTCCGCGCGCAGCCGCTGCAGGCCGCCCGTGACGGCGTTGAGGTCCATGGCGCCGAAGACGAGCAGCGCGTCGACGAGCGAACCGAGCAGCGCCGAGGCGACCGCGCCCGTGGCCAGGACCGGTGTGAGGGGATCGTCCAGTTCACGGCGGACGGCGCCGGCCGCCTGCCACGTCCAGCGGGCGGGGGCGGCGGCGGGGTTGCGGGCGAGCCGCGCCGCGTGCCGGCGCGAGCGGTCGGCGAGCAGGGCGAGTCCCTGGGGCTCGCCGTCGGAGCGGCCGCGGCTGAGCCGCCCGCGGGCCTCGTCGGGTTCCAGCGCGTGCCAGGGGATGTGCAGCCGGGGCGGGGGCGGCGTGGCGCGGGCCACGCGGGCGGCCTCGGTCCAGCCGGTGAACAGGGCGGCCGCGGTGGCGGCGTTGACCGGGGCCTGCCTGCTCAGGGGCGGCCATCCGCGGGGGGTGGGCGGCCGGCCGCCGCGGGCCACCATGAGCCCCGACAGGGCGGCGCCGGCACGTGCCAGGGTCTGCGACCGGCGGCCGACCCGGCGGGCCGCCGGGATCGCCGTCAGCAGGCGCCACACGTCGGCCAGGCCGCCGGTGGCCAGCACGTCCGCGTCCCAGACGACCGCGGCGCGCGGGTCGGTGAGGGCGATGGCCACATCGCCGGCGGACAGCCCGGCCGCCACGTCGGCGTCGCCCGCACGGTCGATGCGGGCGACGGTGAGCACGCAGCGCCCGTCGTCCCGCAGGGCCCGTACGACGTCGCCGAGTGGCTGCCCGGGCGGGGCGGCCTCGTCGGCCAGCCGGGTGATGTCCTTCAGGTCGGGGCCGCCTGCGATCACCACGTGCAGGCCGGCCCTGCGGGCCGCGTCCAGGACGGCTTCGGCGAAGGGGTGGAGGGGGTCGTCCGGGGCGCGGCGGTCCGCCGCGTCCGGCCGGTTGCGCAGGGCGTCGGCGTGCAGGACGAGGCAGTCGGCGATCTCCAGCTGCCTCAGGCGTTCGGTGCTGCGCACCAGGACGCCGGAGCGGGCGAGGAAGGTGCCGAGGGCCGCGCCGAAGGCGGCCGGGCCGTACCGGGCGGCCTTGGGGGATCCGGCCAGGACGGCTTCGGCCGCTTCGTTCGGGTCGTGCGTGACCAGGAGGGCGGCGGCGGCGCCGGCGATGCTGCCGGTGGTCGCGTGGGCCGCGTACTCGTTGGCCGGGGTGACCCGCAGCGGGGGCCGGGTGTACGACGGGCGGGGCAGGCTGGTGCGGTCCCGGAGGCAGAGGTCGTCGTGCAGTGCCTCGAAGACGGCGGCCCGGGCGACCGCCTCGGTCAGCTGGATCCCGCGCAGCAGCGCGTCGAGGGCCGGCGACATCGGGGCCTGTCCCGCCCCGTGCACGGCGGCGTTGGCCGCGGCGAGGACGAGTTCCTTTCCGGTGCGGCCGAGCC
Organism: Streptomyces sp. NPDC052701; assembly: GCF_040678355.1. Taxonomy (NCBI): domain Bacteria; kingdom Bacillati; phylum Actinomycetota; class Actinomycetes; order Kitasatosporales; family Streptomycetaceae; genus Streptomyces; species Streptomyces sp. NPDC052701. The sequence continues at coordinate 48,921 of NZ_JBFATO010000042.1, read as the reverse complement.
GGTGCCGGAGGAACACGCCGAAGCGGGGGTTCTCGCGCAGCAGCATGACCGCGGCGGTGACCGTCCGCGGGGACGGCGGCAGCCGCATCGACCGGCCGGCCAGGGCGCCGGCCGCTCCGGCGGCGTCCAGCAGCAGCGCGGCCGCGGCGATGCGCACCTCGCGGGGGCTGCCCGGGTGGACGGCCTCCGCCTCGTCGTCGTCCGGTTCGGTGTCCTCGGCCAGGCCGAGGCGGGTGGCGAGTTCGGTGGCCCGCTCGGTGACGCGGTCGGCCGCCTCGGCCTCCACGGCGGTCACCACGAGACGGGACAGTCCCTCGTCCCAGTAGGCCGTCAGCACCTCGGGATGGTCGAGGAGTTCGGCGGCCACCTCGCGGGCGAGGACGGCCACGTCGCCGCCGGGACGCCGCAGCGCCAGGTGGAGGCGGTGCCCGGCCCGCCAGCGGGTGTCGCCGGACAGGGCGTTGCGGGCGACGTGCCGGATCCGGCGTGTCGTGTCGTAGGCGGACGTCACGCCCTGGGCGGTGGTGCGGGCGGCGCCTGCGGCCGCCCCTGCCACGGCCCCGGCCAGCGGGGCCACGTCGAAGCGTGTGAGCATCTCCTGTCGTCCCGACTCAGCTGCTGTGACGGTCGTCGTCGGCGGGCCGACCGTCGTGCCCGTGCCCGTGGGCCTGTTCCGGGCCCGGCCGCCCGGGGGGTGTGTCGTGGTGGGACGTCGCCTCCGCGACCTGTTTCAGCGCCGACGCGGTCCGGGTGTCACCGACCCTGGCGGGCTGTTCGTGGACGTGGGGCTCGGGCTCGTCGTGCCGTCGGCGGCTGGAGGCGAGTTTGTCGCCGGCGCCGTACCAGGACGGCTCGGCGGCCCCGGGGGCGTCCTGCGCCGTACCGGCGCCGGTTCCGGCCGGGCCGCCGCTCCGGGCGGTGGCGGGCCACGTGGCGTCGTCCGGTGAGCCGGTCGGCGTCCGCTGCCCGGGGCGGGGCTGGGTCAGCCAGGCGACGGCCGCGCCGGTCACGGCCACCGGCCACTCCACCACTCCGGCGACGCCGAGCAGCCCGGCGCCGGCGTAGACGGCCATCCGCCGGCCGCGCGGGGAGACCGCTCCGATCCGGTCCAGGGCGTTGTCGGCCATCTTGCCCACCTGCCCCGCTCCGGGCACGTGCCGCAGGCCGGAGGCGACCGCTCGCAGGGGCTGGGGGAGATCCGACGGACGTTCCTTCACCTGGTTCATGCCGACCTCCACGAGCGCACACCTAGGGACATTAGCCACTTTCCCCGCTATATGTCCCATATTCAGCCTTTTCGCAGCCAAGCGCTTGTCCTGCTCCGGCACCCGGCGGCAAGGCGGCCGGTGCGGGACGTGCCTCGGCCCGCCCGCGCATCCGGTCGTCCGGGGCGCGCAGGACGTCACCGGGGTCGGCGTCGCCGAAGCGCCCGGGGGCGTGGCCGGCGCCGGACCGGGGCGAGGCCGGGACCGACCGGACCGGGCGCGTGCCGGGGCCGTGGACGCGCGGTCCGCCCTCCTTCACGGCTGCGACGACCGGGCCGCGGCCCGGGGCGGCGGCGTTGCGCCGGACGGCGGGGGCGGCGGCGCCGGCGCTGCCGCCCCCGCCGTCGGAGAGGCGGGCGTCCCGGCCCGGGGCGGTACGGCCGGGGGCGTCCCGCCGACGGAGACGGCCAGGACGGCGGGCAGCGGGGCGAGGGCGACGGCACCGGTGCGGCGCGGGCCGTGTCCGGTCACGCGGGGACTCCTCGAGTCGGTGACATGCCAAAGCATCAGGTGATCCCGGTGGAGTCGTCGTACACCCCGGGAGCCGCGGCGCAGAAGGACGGGTGCCGCGCGGGCGGACATCCGGCGCGGCGCCCGCCGGCACGGCGCGCGGCACGGAAGGCGGACGGCCGCAACCGCTCAGTGTCGGGGCGGGCGCGCCGGGTACTCAGAGCACGCACACCGGCCGTCCCGGGCACGGACGCCGACGGAAAGAAGCCGAAGACGATGGAGGGGTCATGACGCAGAACGGCGACGATACGACGCTTGCCCGGCAGCTGGGAGTTCCCGACCTGCGCCTGGCTCCCGAGAAACCGGGCCACGTACCGCCGCACGATCCGCGACTGCAGGAGCCGGAGCAGTTCCTGCCCCGCGACCGCAACCAGGCGATCCTCGAGGCGGCCAAGCAGATCGGCGCCCTGCTCAAGCACGAGGGGCACCTCTTCGCGCTGGCCGGGAGCGTCGCCGCCTACGCGCACGGCGGCGAGAAGAACCTGCAGCACGACGTCGACTTCTGCGTCCGGCCCGAGGACGCGGAGGCGGTGGCCGCCACACTGCGCGGGGCCGGCCTGACCGTCTACGCCCCGCCGGAGGACTGGCTGCTGAAGGCCACCTGCTTCGGCCAGGACGTCGACATCATCTTCGAACTGGCGCACCGGCCGGTCACCACGGAGATGCTGGACCGGGCGGAGGAGCTCTCGGTGGAGTCGGTGCGCATGCCGGTGCTGGCACCCACCGACCTGCTGTGGAGCCTGCTCGCCGCCTTCTCCGAGCACCACTGCGACTTCGGCGCGGTCCTGCCCATCGCGCGCGCCCTGCGCGAGAAGGTCGACTGGGAACAGGTGCGGAGCGACTGCGGGGACGAACCCATGCCCGCCGCCTTCTTCTTCCTGCTGGAGCGCCTGAACGTCATCGCCCCGCAGAAGGAGCAGCCATGAGCAACGACCGCTCACGTCACGCGGGCGGCACCGCGGCGGCCCAGAGCCTGGACTACCGCGTCGCCCATCTGCAGGACCGCCTCGCGGCCGGGGACCTCGGTGAGCTGGGTGTGCGGATCGAGGTCCGCGGCGAGGCGGTGCTGATCACCGGCACCGTTCCCTCGGCGCCGTGCCGCGAGGAGGTACTGCGCGTCGTCCGGGACGAGCTGGCCGGACACCCGGTGCACTGCGACCTCGTGGTCACCGAGACGTCCTGCCCCGACCACGCGGAGGAACTCGCATGATCCGGATCGCCGCCGTCGGAGACATCCACATGGGCCCGGACAGCCAGGGCCTGCTCCGTCCCGCGTTCGAAACCCTGCCCGAGTGCGCCGACATCCTGCTGCTGGCCGGGGACCTCACCCGGCACGGCACGCCCGAGGAGGCCCGGGTGGTGGCCGGGGAGATCCGGGACCTGGCGGTGCCCGTGGTGGCCGTCCTCGGCAACCACGACCACCACGACGACCGGCCGGACGAGGTGACGGCCATCCTCCAGGACGCCGGGGCCCAGGTCCTGGAGGGGCGGGGAACGGTCGTGCGCAGCGGGGACGCGCGGATCGGCGTGGCCGGCACCAAGGGGTTCGGCGGCGGTTTCATCGGCCGCAGCGCCGGGGAGTTCGGCGAGCCGGTGATGAAGGAGTTCGTCCGTCACTCGCGGCACTGCGCCGACGCCCTGCGCGAGGCGCTGGAGCAGCTGGACGCGGAGGGCTGCGACGCGCGGATCGCCCTCACCCACTACGCCCCCGTCCCCGAGACGCTGGCCGGGGAGCCCCTGGAGATCTATCCGTTCCTGGGCAGTTACCTGCTGGCCGAGGCGATCGACACGGCCGGCGCCGACCTCGCGGTGCACGGGCACGCGCACGCCGGCACGGAGCACGGCATGACCAGCGGCGGCGTGCGGGTGCGCAACGTCGCCCAGCCGGTCATCGGCCGCGCCTTCCACGTCTACCACCTGCCGGTGCGCGAGCGCGTGGCGACCGGCGCCCCCTCCGGAGCGGCCACCGACTGAGACCGCCCCGCCTCCCCCTCCCCCTCCTGAGCCGCCGGCACCTGGCCGGCGGCTCCCCCGCGTTCCGCCCCCCTCCCCGCCGGCCACGCGAACAGGCGCACACGTACCGCCTCCGGTGTGACCACTGCGCGAAGCACGCCCATTTCGGCCATTTCGTCTGCTTAGCATGCAGACTCCGCGCTCCGCGGGCCCGTGTCGTGCGCCGCGGCACGGCCGCCGGGGCGCGGACCGCGCCTGCCGGCCGTGGCTCGCCGCCGGCCTGCGCGGGGGCGACCGCCCGGGGGCGACCGGCTCGTCGTGCCGTTCGCCCGTCGACCCGTCCCGCCGAACGAGAGGACACCGGATGGCGCTGACGGGCCGTCACCGGCCATCCGCCGGGCACGCCTTCTCCCCGTACGACGCCGTGCTGCGCGCCGCCGCCCCCCGCCTGGCCCGCCGCCGCCTCCTGACCGTCACCGCGGCGGCGGCCGCGCTCGCCTTCTCCACCCATCTGCCGGCCCGTGGCGCGGCCGCCGCTCCGGAGCTGGAGGCGGCACGGATCCCCGACGACCCGTTCACCCTCGGTGTCGCCTCCGGGGACCCCCTGCCGGAGTCGGTGGTGCTCTGGACCCGGCTCGCCCCGGAACCGTTCGAGGCGGACGGCGGCCTGGGCCGGCGCCGGGTCCTCGTCCGGTGGGAGGTGGCCCTGGACGAGGGGTTCGCCGTGGTCGTGCGGCGGGGCGCCGCCTTGGCCCACCCCGAGTACGGCCACAGCGTCCACGTCGACGTCGAGGGACTCTCCCCGGGCAGCGAGTACTACTACCGGTTCCGGGCCGGCGGCCACATCAGCCCCACCGGGCGCACCCGCACCGCGCCCGCCGAGGGCGCCCCCACCGCGGGCCTGCGGCTCGCCGCCGTCGCCTGCCAGGCCTACCAGGACGGTCACTACACCGTGCACGGGCATCTCGCGCAGGAGGACGTCGACCTGGTCCTCCACCTGGGCGACTACCTGTACGAGTACCCCGTGGACTCGGCGGGCGGGCAGCGCGGGTACCCCGACGGCACCCTGCCCGGCGTGTTCGACCGGGAGCCGCTGACGCTGGCCGACTACCGGCTGCGCTACGCGCTCTACAAGAGCGACCCGGACCTGCGCGCCGCCCACGCCGCCCACCCCTTCGTCGTCACCTGGGACGACCACGAGGTGGAGAACGACTACGCCGGCGCCCGCGACGAGAACGGCAGTCCGCCCGAGCAGTTCCTGCTGCGGCGGGCCGCCGCCTACCGCGCCTGCTGGGAGAACCAGCCGCTGCGCTCCGGGCAGATGCCGCAGGGCCCGGACGCCCTGCTGTACCGCCGGCTGCACTGGGGCTCGCTCGCCCAGTTCGACATCCTCGACACCCGCCAGTACCGCTCCGACCAGGCCTACGACGGCCGGCCGCACGCGCCCGGACCCGAGTCGGACGACCCGGCGCGCACCCTCACCGGGGCGGAGCAGGAACGCTGGCTGCTCGACGGCTGGCGGGCCTCCGAGGCGCTGTGGAACGTGATGCCCCAGCAGGTGTGCTTCGCCCAGCGCAAGTTCGGCCCGGCCGCGCAGGCGAGGGTGTCGATGGACGCCTGGGACGGCTACCGCGCCTCACGCGACCGGATCGTCGCGGGGGCGAAGGCGGCCGGCATCGACAACTGGGTGATCCTCACCGGTGACGTCCACGTCGGCTGCGCCTTCGACATCAAGGACGACTTCGACGACCCGCGGTCGAGGACCCTGGGCACGGAGCTCACCTGCACCTCCGTCGCCAGCGGCGGGGACGGCACCGACCGGCCGCCCGACTGGGACGCGTACATGAGGGCCAACCCGCACATGAAGTTCTACAACGGCCGCCGCGGCTACGTCCGGGTCGAACTGGGGCGCGAGGCGGCCCGGGCCGACTTCCGGACCGTCGCGGCCGTCACGACGCCCGGTGCCCCCGTCACCACGGCCGCGTCCTTCGTCACCGAGGCGGGGTCGCCCGGCCTGAAGCCCGTGTGACACGCGTGTGACGCCCGCCCCGGTGACCGCCGGCGGGGCGTGCCACCGGTGCCTGCTGACGCATCGGGCACCGGACGCGTGGGCGCCCGCCGGTACGCCGGCCCTGCGGCAGCGCCTGTGACCCATGGAGAACAGGAACACGACAAATAGCGCAAGGGCAACGGAAACCGCTCCGCCCGGATCCAAGACATCCCGGACCCGGCCGGAGAAGGCGCCCCCTCGTTAGGGGCACCACGGGCCGGGCACCCGGGCGCAAAGACACGACCCGTCCGACGAGAAAGGCGCGTCATGCGGTACGACGAGTTTCTCGCACAGGTCAGGGACCGCGGCGAGTACGCGGACCAGGAGGAGGCCGCGAAGGTCTCCGAGGCGGTCCTGGGGGTCCTCGCCGGGCGCATCATCCCCGCGGAGGCCAAGGATCTGGCCGCCCAGCTCCCCGCGCCACTGGACGCGAAGGTGACGGCCGCGGCGGGCGAACGGCCCGAGTCCTACGGGGTGGAGGAGTTCTGCCGGCGGGTGGCCGAGCGCGCCGGAGGTCACGAGCGCACGGCGCAGTGGGACGCGGGCGCGGTGCTGACGACCGTGGCCGACCTGGTCTCCCCCGGTGAGCTGGACCAGCTCCTCGGCCAGCTGCCCGCCGACTACGCGGTCCTGTTCGGCAGGAGCGGCCCCACCGGCTGAGCCGGCCGACGACGACAGGCCGGTCCCGGGCGGGATCCCCCCGCCCGGGACCGGCCTGTGACCGCTGCGCGCCGCGACCGCTCAGTGCCGCGCCACGACCCGCAGCGTCCGTACCGAGGAGTCGGCGGCGTCCGGGATGAGCATGCCGTGCTCCACTCCGCTGCGCAGGTAGTCGAGCACCTCGTCGGTGATCACCTCGCCGGGCGCCACCACGGGCACGCCCGGCGGATACGGACTGATCATCTCGGCGGAGATCCGTCCCGCCGCGCGCTCGGCGGGCACGTGCTCGACCGGCGCGAAGAAGGCGTCGCGGGGCAGCATGGCCTGCTCCAGTTCGAGCGCCGAGGGGTCGGGCAGGTGGACCGGCGGGCGCCGTTCGATGGAGTCCGCGTGGTCCACGAGCGCGCGCAGGGCGTCCACCAGGACCTCCTCGGTCGTGTCGTCGTCGGCGTGGGTGATGGAGGCGCTGACGCGGCAGGTGTCCGATCCGCCGAGGTCCACGTGCCGGTGGGTCCGCAGCCATTCGGCCGCCTGCATCCCGCTGATGCCGAGCCCGCGTACGTCGATCACGAGCTTGAGCGGGTCGAAGGCGGCGGCGAACCCCTCGTCGACGACCTCCCGGCCCATCGGCTTCAGGCCCGGCATGCCGGCCACCTCCGCGCGGATCCGTTCGGCGCGGCGCAGCGCGGCGTCCAGCAGTTCGTGCCCCTGCTCGACCATCTGGCGGCGCCAGCCGTCCAGGGTGGCGTACACCAGGCTGGAGGCGCTGGTGGTGCCGAGCAGGTCCTCGCGCTGCTTGAGGGCCTCGGGCGAGATCCGGTCGAACTGCAGGTGGAAGACGGAACTCTGTTCGACGGCGCTGCCCATCTTGTGGACGCTGGTGACCACCAGGTCGGCGTCGGCGTCCATGCCCCAGGCGGGCAGCCCGGGGTGGAAGGGCAGGTGGGCGCCCCAGGCCTCGTCGACGATGACGGGCACGTCGAACTCGTGGCACACCCGGGCCACTCCCCCGATGTCCGCGCAGGTCCCCCAGTCGGTGGGCGTGATCAGCAGCATGCCCTTGGCGTCCGGGTGCTCCTCCAGGCGCTTGCGCACGTCGTCGGGCTCCGGCGGGTGGGCGAGGTGCCGTTCGGCGTCGAACTTGGGGTGCACCCAGATCGGTTCGACGCCGTTGACGACGACGGCCGCGATCACGGCCTTGTGGGCGTTGCGCGACAGCAGCAGTTTCTCGCCGGGGCCGGCCGCCGCCAGCATGGCGGTCTTCACCGACAGGGAGCTGCCGCAGGTGGAGAAGAACGCGTGCTCGGCGCCGACCGCGTCCGCCATCAGCTCCTGCGCCTGGCCGAGCACGCCCTGCGACTGGCGGCGGTCGTCCAGCCCGTTGAGGGACAGCACGTCGGAGCGGAACACGTCCGCTCCGACGATCTCCGCCACCCGCGGGTCCACCCCGCGGCCCTGCTTGTGGCCCGGCGGGCCGTAGGCGATGTCACCGCGGCGCCGGAACTCCTCCAACGCCTCCAGCACGGGCACGCGTGAATGGTCCATCGTCCCTCCCGAACCGGCTCCGGCCCCTGTTCGCGGCCTCGTCGAGCACACCGGTCGTGTTGCACCGGAACGCTCCTCGAAACCCGCCGGGTGTCACGGCGCCCGGCGGTGAAACCCGGACGGGGCAACGCGCGGAACCGGACCCGACACCGAGGAGATCTCGTGGCCCGCACACTCGACGACGTCCACCAGGAGATCCGCAAGGCGGTGGCCGAGCGGGCCGCCGCGCTGTGGGACGTGGCCCTGCGGCTGCACGCCGAACCCGAGTACGCCTTCGCCGAGCACCGGGCGGCGGCCCTGCTCTCGGGGGAGCTGGAGCGGGCCGGTTTCGCGGTGGAGCGCGGGGTGGCCGGGATGCCCACCGCGTTCGCCGCGCGCTCGGGCGAGGGCCGGCCCGCGGTGGCGCTGCTGCTGGAGTACGACGCCCTGCCCGGCCTCGGCCACGCCTGCGGGCACAACCTCATCGCGGCCGCCGGCCTGGGGGCCGCGCTGGCCCTGCGGGACGTGCCGGAGGCGTCCGCCGGGGCGGTGCTGGCGGTGGGCACCCCCGCCGAGGAGGGCGGCGGCGGGAAGGCGCTGGAGGTGGAGGCCGGGGTGTTCGACGGCGTCGACGCGGCGCTGATGTTCCACCCGGGGGTGCACAGCTGGGCGCGGGCGCCGCTGACCGCGCAGGTGCAGTACCGGGTGGGCTTCCACGGCCGGGCCGCGCATCCGACGGGCAACCCGACCGAGGGCGTCGACGCGCTCGCGGCGCTCGTGGAGCTGTTCAACGTCCTGGCCGCGCTGGGGCGCCGGCTGCCGGAGGCCTCCCACGTGCAGGGCATCGTCACGCACGGCGGCACGGCCACCAACATCGTCCCCGAGTACGCCGAGGGCCTGTTCGGGCTGCGCGCGGCCACCACCGGGGCGCTGGAGGACCTGACGGAGCAGCTGCGCACGTGCGCGCAGGGCGTCGCGCGGGCCACCGGCACCACCGCCGAGGTCGAGCGCGCCACCGTGCGCTACGAGCACTTCCACGACAGCGCGGTGCTGTCCGAGCGGTTCGCCCGGCACCTGTCCCGGTCGGGCATCGCGCTGACCCCGCCCGCGCCCGGCGTCTACCTGGGCTCCTCCGACATCGGCAACGTCAGCACACGGCTGCCGGCCATCCACCCCTTCGTCGCGATCATGGATCCGGACGGTTCCGACCACACCCCCGAGTTCGCCGAGGCCGCCGCCTCGCCGCGGGCCCGCGAGGTCCTCGTCGCCGCGACGGAGGCGCTGGCGTGCACCGCGGCGGACGTCCTGCTCAGCCCCGAGCTGCGGGCCGAGGCCTGGGAAGGACACCGGCCGGCGGTGGCGCGGCGCTGACGGGGGCCGCCGGGGCGCGGGACGGGGCACCCGTCGCCCGAACGGCCGGAGGCGGCGTGTGGTGACGGTGTCCGGGGGCACTCGGGCCTGCGCCGAAAGGCAGCACGATGATCACGGGAGGTGCCATGACGGTGCAGGAGACCGGCTACGACGATCAGGGCGAGGACCCGCTGAAGGGCTACGCCGCGCTGGCCGGCACGTTCGCGACGGGCGTCGCGCTGTTCGCCGTCGCGGCGCGGCGCCGAGGGCTGCAACTGCCCGAGCGGGTGCCGCCGTGGGACCTCGCGCTGCTGGGCACGGCCACCTTCAGGGCCTCCCGGCTGCTGTCCAAGGACAGGGTCACCGGCTTCCTGCGGGCCCCGTTCACCCGCCGCCAGGGGGACGCCAAGGACAAGGAGGTCAACGACACGGCGCGCGGCGGCCAGGCGCGGCGTGCCGTCGGCAGCCTGCTGTCCTGCCCGTTCTGCACGGCCACCTGGATCGGCGGCGCGCTGACCGCCTCCTACGCCTGCGCCCCGAGGGCCACCCGGCTGCTGTGCGCCGGGCTGAGCGCCGTGACGATGGCGGACTGGCTGCAGTACGCCTGGACGCGGACGCAGCAGAGCGCCGAGGGCTGAGGCCGTGCCCGACCTGGCGGTGCTGGTGGGCCTGCAGGCGTCGGGCAAGTCCGTCTTCTGCGCCCGGCACCTGAAGGACCGCTACGCGCTGGTCGGCAAGGACGCCTTTCCGCGCGGCGCCCGCCGCAAGCAGGAGCGGCAGATGCGGCTCGTCGAACAGGCACTGGCCGCCGGGCAGTCGGTGGCGGTCGACAACACCAACCCCTCGCCCGAGGAGTGGCGCCCGCTGGTGGCCGCCGGGCACGCCCACGGCGCCACCGTCACGGCGTACTGGTTCCCCCCGGACCTGGCGGGCTCCCTGCGCCGCAACGCCGCGCGCACGGGCCGCGCACGGGTTCCCGACGCCGGCCTGCACGCCACCTGGCGGCGGCTTCGACGCCCCTGTCCCGCCGACGGCTTCGACGCGGTGTTCGCCGTCCGCTTCGACGGGCGCGGCGGCTTCGAGGTGCGCCCGGCGGACGAGGCGGCCCGGCCGCGGTGAGATCACCGGCCGGGCCGGCGCCGATTGGGCCCGGGCCCGCGGGGGAACCCGGCGACCGCTGTTGCCACCGACACCCTTGGAGAGGCCATGAGTCTGTTGCGTGTGCTCGGCCGTCCCCTGCTGGCCTCGATGTTCGTCGCGGGAGGACTGGAATCCGTCCGCCGCCCCGAGCAGGTCGCCCCGATCGCCGACCCCGTCGTGCAGCCGGTCACCGAACGGATCTGGGCCCTGCCCGACCGCACCGAGCAGGTCGTGCGGCTCACCGGAGCCGTGCAGGTCGCGGCGGGGCTGATGCTGGCGACCGGTCGCACGCCGCGGGTGGCGGCGCTCGCCGTCGCGGGCACGCTCGTCCCCACGACGCTGGCGGCGCACCGCTTCTGGGAGGTGGACGACCCCTCCGAACGCGGTCAGCAGCGCATCCACTTCTTCAAGAACCTCTCGATGCTCGGCGGGCTGCTGATCGCCGCCGACGACACCGGGGCGGCCCCCTCGCTGCTGTGGCGCGGCCGGCACGCCACGCGGGGCCTGCACCGCGACGCCAGGCTGGTGCGCCGCTCAGTGCGGGCCACCACCGGCCCGGCCGCGGCCGTCGCCCGCATCAGGGCCGGGCTGTCCGCCTGAACGGCGGGTCCCGGCCCGCACCGCGTTAGCCCTCCTGGGGACGAGGGGACCCGGGGGGCGTGGCGGGTCCCGTCCGGGCCGCCACGATCCGGCTGGAGGTGAAGGACATGGGACACGGAGGAAACGTCATCGACGAACTGGTGACCGATCACCGGGAGGTCGAGGAGCTCTTCGGCAAGATCGAGGCGCTGCCGCCCGGTCACCAGGACCGCAAGGCGTACGCCGACCAGGTCACGATGGAACTGGTCCGGCACTCGGTGGCCGAGGAGCAGTACCTCTACCCGGCCGTGCGGGAGCACATCCCGGACGGCGACGCGCTCGCCGACCGGGAGCTGGAGGACCACGCCAAGGCCGAGCAGATCATGAAGGACCTGGAGGGCTGCGACGCGGGCGACGCCGACTTCGACCGGCTCGTCGGCATGCTGATGGCCGAGATCCGCTCGCACATCGCCGACGAGGAGGGCAACCTCTTCCCCGGGCTGCGCGCGGCCTGTCCTCCGGAGGCGCTCGACCAGCTGGGCGACAAGGTCCGGCAGGCGAAGAAGACGGCCCCGACCCGGCCGCACCCGGCCGCTCCGGACAAGCCGCCGATGAACAAGCTGCTGGCTCCGGGCGCCGGCATGGTCGACCGGCTGCGCGACGCGATGAGCGGCCGCGGCAAGACGGACTGACACCGCCCGGCCGGCCGGACGAACGCCGCGTCTCGGGCCCGTCGCCTCGGCGACGGGCCCTTTTCCGTGCCGGGCGGGCCCCTTCCGTGCCGGGCGGCCCTCTCCCGTGCCAGGCGGGTCCCTTCCCTGCCGGGTGGGCCCTTTCCCTGCCAGGCGGGCCCTTTCCCTGCCAGGCGGGCCCCTTCCGTGCCGGGCGGCACTCTCCCGTGCCAGGCGGGTCCCTTCCCTGCCAGGCGGGCACTCCCCCGTGCCGGACGGGCCCGGCGACGGCGAGCTGCTCGTCCGCCCCGAGGTCCGCGCGCCGCACCGACCGGCCGGCGGCCACCGACGGCACGCTCCCAATCGCGCCCCCGACCACGCCGTCGACGCGGCACGGGGAGCGCGGCTCGTCGCCGTCACCGGGGACGGCGGCGTGCACCTCCGCCGGCCGGGGCCCGCCTCCAGGAGGGCGGCGCCCGACCGGCGGAGGTGCACGCCGCCGGCGTCATCAGGACGCCCTTCCTCTCCCCGCCCCGTCGGCGCGGTGCGGCGGCGGCCCCCCGGGTGCCCCGGGCGAGTCGCTTCCCTGGCCCGGCACCGGCCGCCGCCCTCCACGCGAGCGGGCCACGGCGGCGTACGGGCGGGTCCGTGGCGGCCGTCACCCCGGCGAGGCCGGACGGCGGGCACGGCCGGTGGCTGTGAGCAACCACACTCGTGGCGGCAAGGCGCCGACACGGGGCGGGACTTGGCGTGCGTACGCCGCGCGCCGCACGGGCGTCCGGCGGGGACCGGGCGGCACGTTCTGCCACGATGTTCCGCGCCCGTCCCGGCGACGGGGGCCACCGTGCAGCGCAGCCGGTGTTTCCGCCCCCTTCGCCTCTCCCGCTGAGTCGTCCGACTCGTCTTCGAATAACGCACTGTGTCTTCCTCGCCCTCCCCTGCCCCGCCCGCCCCGCCCGCCCCCGCGCCGGATCGCGCCTCCCCGCCCGCCGGGCCCGTCTCGCGCTCGCCCTGGCGGTCCCTGCGGTACCCCAGCATGCGCTGGTGGTCCGTCGCGAACTTCGTGTCCAACGCCGGTACGTGGATGCAGCTCACGGTGCAGAACCTGCTGGTCCTGCAGATCACCGGGTCCGCCGCCGCGACGGGGCTGTCCATGTCGGTGCAGGCCGCTCCGGCCCTGCTGGTGAGCCTGCTGGGCGGCGCGGCCGTCGACCGCTGGCCGCGCAGGCTCACGGCGGCCGTCAGCCAGGCCCTGCTCGGCGCGATCGCCTTCACGACGGCCGTCCTGGTGGCGCTGGACCGGCTCGACATGACCACGCTGCTGGTGCTGGCCGCCGTGACCGGTGTCGTCGCCACCGTCGACGGACCCGCCTGCGCCCTGCTGGGCAACGACCTGGTGCCGCCTGAGGACGTGCCCTCCGCGATCGGGGTGGGTGCCCTGGTGCACCAGGCGGGGCGGCTGGCGGGAGCGGCCCTGGCCGGGGTGACGGCCGCATTCCTCGGCACGTCCGCCGCGTACTTCGCGAACGGGCTGTCGTTCCTCTTCGTGGCCTCGGTGATCCCGTTCCTGCGTCCGGCGTGCGGGGCGGCGCGGCGGGTCGCCGAGGAGCGGCGGAGCGGCGGCCGGGACATGACCGTCCGGCAGGGGCTGGCGTTCTTCGCGCGGCGCCCCCGCCTGGTGGCGCTCGCCGGTGTCACGGGGGTCAGCGCGGTGTTCGGCCGCAACTACGGGCTCACCCTGGCCGTGCTCGTCACCGGGCCGCTGGCGGGCGGTGCCGGCGCGTTCGGCACGGTGTCCACGGTGCTCGCCGTCGGCGGCATCCTGGGCGCGGTCGTCGGCGCCCGGCTGCGCCGCCCGTCGGTGCGGCTGGTGGGCGCGCTGGCGGCCGCCGGGGGACTGCTGCAGGTGGCGGCGGGGATGTCGCCGTCGCTGACCGTGCTGCTGGTGCTCGTGCTGCCGATGGCCGTGGTGGAGTCCGTCTCCGACACCGCCGGAACGGCCGTCCTGCAGACCGACCCGCCCGCCCGTCTGCGGGGCCGGGTGCTGGGCGTGTGGGGCAGCGTCGGCACGGTGTGGGGCCTGGGCGGTCCGCCCGCGCTCGGCCTGCTGATGGAACTGGCCGGGGCGCGCGGGGCGCTCGTCGCCGGCGGGCTGGTCATCGCCGGCTCCGTCGCGGCGGGCCACCTGCTGCACGGGCGCCGGGCCGGCACGCCGGTGGTGGTCCGCGCGGAGGGGGGCGACGTGACGGGCAGGGCGGCCCTGGACACGGCGGCCTGAGCGGCCCGGGTCCGCGGCGGCCCGCGTCCGGCCCGTCCCGTCAGGAGCCGGACGACCTGAGCGCCACCGCCGCGGCCTTCGCCGCCCGGCGCGCCAGCAGGGTCGTGGAACGGCCGTCGAGGTACGGCAGGACCACCGCCTGGCCGCCCCAGGTGCGCAGCGCCTCCGCCTCGGGCAGGTCCTGCACGGAGTAGTCGCCGCCCTTGACCCACACGTCGGGCCGCAGCCGGGTGAGGACCGCCTCCGGGGTGTCCTCCTCGAAGACCACCACGGCGTCGACGCTGCCGAGCGCGGCCAGGACGCGGGCCCGGTCCGCCGCCGGGTTGAGCGGGCGGCCGGGGCCCTTGCGGCGGGTGACGGACGCGTCGGAGTTGAGGCAGACGACGAGGCAGTCGCCGATGCGCCGGGCGCTCTCCAGCAGGCCGACGTGCCCGGCGTGCACCAGGTCGAAGCAGCCGCCGGTGGCGACCACGGTGCCGCCCCGGGCCCGCACCCGCTCCACGAGTTCGAACGCGTCGGCCGCGGGGTCCTGCGCCGGACGGTCGGCGGGCTCGGCCCGCCACAGCTCCGGGTTGCCCGCCCCGCCCGCCGCGACGAACGCGGCGGCCTCGGCGACCGCCCGCTGGAGCGCCTCCTCCGGCAGCAGGCCGTCCGCCAGGGCCGCGGCGGTCGTGGCGGCGAAGCAGTCGCCCGCACCGCACGGGTCCCCGGCGGCCCGGTAGGGCGCGGGGACGAGCATCGGCGTGCCGGTGCCGGGCCGGGCCAGCAGCACCCCGCGGTCGCCGAGGGTGACGGCGACGCCCGCCGCCCGCCAGCGTTCCGCCAGTTCCGCCCCGCGCTCGGCGTACGCGCCCAGCGAGGTGCCGCCGTTCCCGGGGCACAGGGTGAGCGCCTCGGCCGCGTTGGGGGTGACGAGCCGTGCCCCGGGGACGGGGGCGTCGCCCCTGGGGTGCGGGTCCCACACCAGCGGGGTGCGGCGGGCCACGGCCTCCAGGCACGGGCGCAGCGCCCCGGCGGTGCGGCGGCCGTAGTCGGCCACCAGGACGGCGTGGGCGCCGCGCAGCGCGTCGCGCACCGCGTCGTCCGGTTCGCCGGGCGTGCCGCCGCCCCGGTCGATCCGCACCACGGGCCGGCCGCCCGCCAGGACGCGGGTCTTCACCGGCAGGGTGCCCCTGAGCGGGATCTCCAGCAGCCGGACCCGGCCGTGCAGGTCGCGTCGGACGGCCTCGCTGGCCTCGTCGTCGCCGAGCGCGGTCACCAGGACCACCTCCCGGCCGCCCCGGGCGGCGAGCGCGGCGGCCAGTCCGGCCCCGCCGGGGTGCCGCCGGTCGCCGGTGACGTCGACGACGGGGGCGGGGGCGTCCGGGGCGAGGCGGGTGGAGACGCCCTCGATGTCCTCGTCGAGCAGGGCGTCCCCGACGACCGCGAGCGGCTTCGGTCCGGTCATGACAGGCTCCCGTGGGTGGTGACGGTGCGCCGCGCGATCGGTGCGGACACGGCGGTGTCGAAGCACTCGCAGAGCAGGTGCACGGCGACCAGGTGCACCTCCTGCACGGTGGCGGTGCTGTCGGCGTCGACGCACAGGGCCTCGTGGGCGGCCTCCGCGAGGGGGTTGGGGCCGCGTCCGGTGAGCGCCCACACCCGCAGTCCGGCCCGCCGGGCGGTGCCGGCCGCCGCGATCAGGTTGGCGCTGCGGCCGGAGGTGGACAGCAGCGCCAGCACGTCGCCGGGGCGGCCGTGGGCGGTGACCTGGCGGGCGTAGACGTGGTCGAAGCCGTAGTCGTTGCCGATGGCGGTCACGCTGGAGGTCTCGGCGTGCAGGGAGATCGCCGAGTAGGCGCGACGCTCCCGGCGGTAGCGGCCGACGAGTTCGGCGGTCAGGTGCTGGGCCTGGGCGGCGCTGCCGCCGTTGCCGGCGGCCAGCAGCCGGCCGCCGGCGGTGAGGGCGTCGGCGAGCCGCCCGCCCCAGTCGGCGATCCGGTCGAGGTCGTGCCGGCGGAACCGGGCGAGTGCCTCCTCCAGCGACCGGCAGTGCAGGCGCGCGGCATCGAGCGCGGCCTGTGCGGGGTGTGCGGGCTGTGCGGGGTGTGCGGCGTGATCGCTCATGGCTGACCGGGCGTACCGCCTCGGGGGGACGGCGGCGGGACCCGCACCTCCTTCGTGCATCGGGCGTCGGGCATCGGGCGTCGGCGGGATGGTCGGGGCCGGGGTCAGCCGGCACCCGTGGCGGCGGACTCGGCGTCGAGGACCTCGCAGTACGCCGTCTCCGTGGCCGCCGCGACCTGGCCCCAGCCGTACCGGCTCAGGACCCGGCGGCGGCCGGCGACACCGCACGCCTCGCGGGCCGCCGGGTCGGCCAGCAGCCCGGCGACGGCGCGGGCCAGGGCCTCGGGGTCGCGGGGCGGCACCAGGCGTCCGGTGCCCGGGTCGGCGACGGTGTCGAGCTGCCCGCCGACCGCGCTGGCCACGACGGGCACCCCGCAGGCCATGGCCTCCAGCGGCACGATGCCGAAGGGCTCGTAGTCGGCGGGGCACACCACCACGTCGGCGGAGCGCAGCAGCGGCGGCACCCGGTCGCTGGGCACGCCGCCGGTGAAGCGGACCCGGTCGGCGACCCCGGCGTCCCGGGCGACGCCGCGCAGCCGACGCGCCTCCGGGTCGTCGTCCAGCAGGTGCGCCGGGGGGCCGCCGACCACCAGCAGCTCGGTGTCGGGCAGCCGGGCGAGCGCGGCGACGGACACCGCGGCGCCCTTGCGCGGCACGAGCCGGCCCAGCTGGAGGATGCGGTGGCGGTACGGTCCGCGCGGCACGGCCGGCCCCCGCGGGGTGAACAGCCCGGTGTCGACGCCGCACGGCACGATGACGGCCTTGTGGGCGGGAATGCCCATCCGCGCCAGTTCGACGACCTCGTCGCGGCAGGTGGCGACGATGCGGTCGCAGCCCAGGCCCACCTCGGTCTCGCAGGGGATCCGCTCCGGCGGGCTGGTGTCGGCGAGCCGCTGGTGCCGGCGCTTGACGGTGCCGAGCGCGTGGTACGTGTGCAGCAGGGGCAGGCCCCGTTCGCGGGCCGCGCGCAGGGCGGCCAGGCCCGACATCCAGAAGTGCGAGTGCACCAGGTCCGGTGGCCGTCTGCGCCAGATCCGGGCCAGATAGCCGCCGAACTCGTCCATGTAGGGCAGGAGTTCGTCCTTGGGCAGCGGTTCGGGCGGTCCGGCGGGCACGTGGTGCACCTCGACGCCGTCGCGCAGCGGCACCCGGTCCGGCAGGTCGGCCGTGTCGCGCCGGGTGTAGACGGTGACGCGGTGGCCCCGGCCGGCGAGCGCGGCCGCGAGGGAGGCGACGTGCACGTTCTGTCCGCCGGCGTCGACCCCGCCGAGCGCGGCGAGCGGGCTGGCGTGCTCGGAGACCAGCGCGATCGACAGCACGCCCGGGCCGAGGGGGTCGCCGCCGAGCGGGCCGGTGGGCAGGGAGCTGAGGGACGGGGTCATGAGCACACCTCCGTGATCAGGCGCTCCCAGTCGGCCAGGAAGCGCTTGAGCCCGTACCGTTCGAGGGCCGCCTGCCGGGCGCGCGTCCCGTCCGCGGCCGCGGCCTCGGGTTCGTGGAGGTAGCGGCGGGCGGCGCGGGCCAGGACGTCGGGGCGGGTGGACAGGACACCGGCGCCGGGCGGGACGGCCCGTACCGCCTCGGTGGTGGCGAGCGCCAGGACGGGCAGGCCGAGGTGCATCGCCTCCAGCAGGGACAGGCCGAGGGAGGTCCAGCGCACCGGGTGCAGGTACATCCGGCGCTCGGCCAGCGCCGCGTGCAGCTCGCCCTGCGGCAGGTCGGCGGTGCGGCAGCGGTCCGGCGGCAGGCCGAGGTGGGCGGCCAGGCCCTCGGTGCGCATGCCGAACACGTCCAGCGGCACGGCCTCGGCCAGCGCGGGCAGCAGGTCCGTGCCGGTGTACCGGCCGCGCCGGACGGGTTCGTTGACGACGACGGCGGCGCGGGCCAGCCGTCCGGTGTAGCAGTGTCCCGGGTCGACGACGCCGTGTTCGACCACCTCGGTGCGGGTGGTGCCGCAGTCCCAGAACAGCCGGTTGAAGTGGGTGACGTGCACCACCGTCAGGTCGTGCCGGTCCGCGCACGGGTGCCGGGTGTTCGGGACGTCGCCGTCCGGCGCGTTGTGCTCCAGGTAGACGGCGGGCACGTCCCGTCCGGGGCGGCGTCCGCCGAGCCAGCGCTCGGCCAGGTCCGGCTCGTGCGGCCGCTGGAGCACGACCAGGTCGACCGGCGTGTCGCGCAGCTCCCCCGGGGTGGCCTCGCGCACCGAGGCGGGCCAGGGGAAGGTGCGGGCCCGGCCGAGGCCGTCCGGGCCGCGGTCCGGGGTGACCGGGACGACGTAGGTGTGCGGGCCCTGGACGAACGCCGTCGTCCAGGAGCCGTGCACGTGCCACAGCAGGATGTTCATACGGCCGCTCCTCGCTCCGTCTGCTCCCCCGGGTCCCGTGGATCCCCCTGGTCGTCCCCGCTCCCCCGGAGGGCCGCCACGGCGGCGAGCACCTCGGCGTCGCCGATCCCGTCGAGGCAGGGGTGGCCCGGTACCGGGCAGTGCCGGGCCCGGGTGTGCGCGCAGGCCGCGCCCTGGTCGCCGAGCAGGACGTGCGGCACGCCGTACGGCGCCCACCGCTCGGCCGGGACGACCGGCGCGAACAGGCTGACGACGGGGGTGCCGACCGCGGCGGCGAGGTGGGCGGGACCGGTGTTGCCGGCCACGACCACCCGCGCCCCGGCCAGTACGCCGGCCAGCTGCCGCAGGTCGGTGGCGCCGCCCAGGTCCACGGCGTGCCGGCCGGCGACCCGGGCGGTCAGCTCCCGTTCCGCGCGGCCTCCGGTGACCACGACCCGGTGGCCCTCGGCGGACAGGGCGGCCACGGCCCGCGCCGCCCGCCCGGCGCTCCAGGCACGCGCGGGCACGGCGGCGCCGGGATGCACCACGACGTACGGCCCGGCGCCGGTGAGGTGGGTGGTGACGGGCGGGGGCGTGACGCGCAGCCGGCCGTCGTCGCCGGGCGGCAGGGCGAACCCGGCGGCCCGGGCCAGGTCGAGGGCGGCCAGGGCCTCGTGCCGGTGGGGCAGCCGGTGGTGGCGCAGGTCGAGCAGCGCGCCGGGGTAGTCCTCGCTGTCGGCGCCGGTCCAGCCGATGCCGGCCAGCTTCAGCAGCAGCGCGGCGGGCAGCGGGCTCTGGTGGTACGACACGAGCACCAGGGCCCGGTCGAAGCACCGGGCCGTCAGCGTCCGCACCAGCTCCCGGGTGGCCGCCCGCGTCACCGGCGCGGGGTCGAACCCCGCCCAGGGGGCGTCGTAGGTCAGCACGTCGGCCACGCCGGGCAGCAGCCGCCCGGCCGCCGCGCCCTGCGGTCCGCACAGCAGCGCGGTGTACGAGGACCCGGCCGCCACGGCACGCACGGCGGGCCCGGCCAGCAGGACGTCGCCCGCGCTGTCCAGACGGACGACGAGCGTGCGGGGCAGCCGGCCGCGGCGGATCATCGCGGCTCCCCCGCCGGCACTCGCCGTCCCGCGCCTTCGGCCGGCCGGCGGGGCACCGGCCGCAGCGGGGCCCCGCCGGCGCCGGCCGCGTCGCCCCGCGCCCCGGCGGGCGCCCGCGCGGCGCGCACCGCGTCCGCGTCCCCGGCCGGCCGGCCGGACAGCGCGCGGCGCAGGGGCCCCGCGCCGCCGGGGCCGCCGGTCCGACGGCCCGCGGTGGCCCTCGCGGCGCGCACCGTACCGACGGTCCCTGACTCCCGGCAGGGTGCGGGCGTTCGCGCCGCGGGCCCGTCCGCGGGCGGCGCGAGGGCGGCCCGTGCCGGGGCGCCGGTGCCGTGGACACGGGCGGCGTGGGTGCCGGAGGGGGCGGCCGCCGGCGGCGCGGCCGGGCCGGGTGGCGGCGCGCCCGGGTGCCCGGCGGGCGGCCGGGGGCCGGTCGCCGGGCTTTCCGGGCTGGCGGGGCGGGTCACGACCGCAGCCGTTCCCTGGCCACCGGGCGCGGGGCCGGGGCCGGCTCCCCGGTCCCGTGCCGCGCGTACGGCGGTGTCGCGCGGTACGCGACCCGGCCGCGCAGCCAGTGCCAGGTCGCGGCGGGCGGGATGAGCACGCTGGTGGCCGCCATGGTGGCGATCTCGTCCCGGGTGCGCGGCCCGGGCAGGATCCTGGCCAGGGCGAACTCCGCGGTGCCGGCCAGCCAGGCGGCGGCGCAGGCCGCGGCGGCACGGCGCCGGCCGAGCACGGCGCAGCCCAGCGCCGCCAGCCCGGTGCCCGTCACCGCCAGGTGGGCGCGCAGGCGGCCCCGGGGCGCGTCCGCGCGGCGCCACCAGTCGCGGCCGTGCAGGCGGGTCATCAGGACGTCGTCGGCGTTGCCCGCCTGGAGCCGGACCGAGATCCAGCGCCCGGCGGGCCGCACGGGGTGGGTGGTGATGCGCCGGCCCTCGGTCAGGTCCCAGCCGGCGTCCCGCATCCGCAGCGCGAGGTCGGCGTCCTCGCGGAAGGCCCGCCGGAAGCGTTCGTCGAAGCCGCCGACGGCCTCCAGGGCCACGCGGCGGCAGGCCATGTCGGCGGTGATCCAGCGGGCGCCGGCGAGTCCGGCGGTGTTGCGTTCCCAGTCGGTGGGGCGGCGGTCGGCGGGCAGGGGCACCTCGATCCGGGCGGTGACGGCGGCGGTCCAGCCGGTCGCCGCCGTGAGGTCGAGGGCCAGGTCGTCGCCCCAGGTGGGGCCGGGGACGACGTCGTCGTCGAGGAAGACGATCCAGGGCAGGTCCCCGGCCGCCCGCCATCCGGTGTTCCGGGCGGCCGCGGGCCCGCGCCCGCCGCCGTGCACGACCATGGTGCGTGCGCGCAGGGACGGCGGGACGGCGGCCGCCAGTGTCCCGGTGGGGTCGGGACGGTCGTCGACGAGGACGACCCGGGACGGCCTCGGCCCGCTCGTCTCGGCCAGCGCGCGCAGGCAGGTGCCCAGGCTCGGCCGGCCGAGCGTGGGGACGACCACGGCGTACGCGGTCGTGTCGTCGGGCCCGGGCATCACAGTCCTCCGTCGCCGGCGGCGCGGAACAGGTCGCCGCGCCGGATCGCGTACGGGCCGACGGCCAGCAGGTCGACGGGCGAGGAGCCGAAGCACTCCAGCGCGTCGCGCGGGTCGTCCACCATGGGCCGGCCGGCCGTGTTGAGGCTGGTGTTGACCACCACGGGCAGCCCGGTGAGCCGCTCGAACTCGCTCAGCATCCGGGCCACCAGGGGTTCGCGCCCGGGGTCGACGGTCTGGATGCGGGCGGTGCCGTCGACGTGGACGACGGCCGGGATGCGCTCCCTCCAGGCCGGGGCCACGTCGTGCACGAACAGCATGTA
This sequence comes from Streptomyces sp. NPDC052701, assembly GCF_040678355.1. Taxonomy (NCBI): domain Bacteria; kingdom Bacillati; phylum Actinomycetota; class Actinomycetes; order Kitasatosporales; family Streptomycetaceae; genus Streptomyces; species Streptomyces sp. NPDC052701. Next base: position 27,564 of record NZ_JBFATO010000042.1, on the reverse strand, counting down.
CGGGCTGGGGAGCGGGCCGTCGAAGATCTCGGCGGCGCGGTCGGCGAGCACCATCGGGGCGACGGGCCGGAACTGCTCGCGGCCCTTGACGTCGTTGAGCCGCTCCAGGTTGCCCGCGTGCCCGGGGTGGGCGAGCAGCGAGCGGTGGCCGAGCGCCCGGGGACCGTACTCGGAGCGGCCCTGGAACCAGGCGACGATCCCGTTGTCCGCCAGGGCGCGGGCCACGGTCGCGGCGATGTCGGGGGGCCGTTCGAAGGGGACGGCGGCCGTCTTCAGCCAGGCCCCCAGCTCCGCGTCGGACCAGTCCCGGCCGAGGTCGGCGCCGGTCATGGGCTCCGGTTCGTCGCCCCCGCCGGCGGACAGCAGCAGGGCGCCGCCGAGGGCCGTACCGGCGTCACCGGCGGCGGGCTGCACCCACACCCGGCCGAAGGGGCCCTCGCGGGCGACGCGGGAGTTGGCGACGCAGTTGAGGGCGACGCCTCCGGCGAGGGTGAGCACGTCGTCGTGGGTACGGCCGTGCAGCCAGCGCACCAGGTCGAGCAGGGTCTCCTCCAGCGCGGCCTGCGCGCTGGCGGCGACGTCGGCGTGGTCCTGGGTCCACGGTTCGCCCGCGCCGCGCGGCGCGCACAGCTCGTGCCAGGGCACGCCGGTGGCGCGGAAGCCGCCGTCGCCGGTGGGGTGGACGTGGCGGCGCAGCTCGGCGAGCATGCGCGGGCGGCCGTGGGAGGCCAGCGCCATCACCTTGAACTCGTCGCAGGAGCGCAGGAAGCCCAGGTGCTCGGTGAGCTCCTCGTAGACCAGTCCGAGGGAGTGCGGCAGGTCCTGCGCGTACAGCGGCTCCAGCCGGTCGCCCACGCGGCGGGCGGCCAGGTGGGAGGCGCGTTCGCCGCGGCCGTCCAGGACCAGGGCGGAGGAGGTGCCGGCGTCGGGTGCGGCGAAGGCGCCGGAGGCGGCGTGGGCCAGGTGGTGGGGCACGAAGCGGACGATGCCGGGGTCCAGGCCGGGCAGCGCGGCCTGGAGGAAGCCGGGGGCCTCGCGGGCGTAGGTCAGCCGCAGGTGGTCCCAGGGGTCGTCCAGGCCCATGTCCCCGGCGGGCCGGGCGAGGGCCGGGTCGAAGGAGTAGGCGACCGCGTCCAGGTCCTGCGGGCGCAGGCCGGCGCGCTTCAGGCACCAGGCGGCGGCCTTCTCGGGCAGCTCCCAGGCGGAGAACGGCACCGGCCGCTTCCCGTGCTTGCGCCGGGAGAACCGTTCCTCCTCCGCGGCGGCGACGGTCCGCCCGTCGATCACCAGGGCGGCGGCGGGGTCGTGGAAGAGGGCGTTGATTCCGAGGATGCGCATGGGGTGGCAGGCCTTTCGGGAATCGGGGCGGGCCCGGTGCCGCGGTTCGCGGGGCCCGGGGGCCGCCGGGTCCGCCGGGCCGGTGGTGGCGGGCGGCGGGGCCGGTGCCGGCCGGCGGCGATGAAGCGGGCCCGGCGGGTCGCGGCTCAGCGGTCGGTCTGCTCGCGGAACCAGGCGATCGTGCGGCGCAGCCCCTCCTCGGCGCGCACCCTCGGTTCCCAGCCGAGCTTGTCGCGGGCCAGCGTGATGTCGGGGCAGCGCAGGGCCGGGTCGTCCACCGGGCGTTCGATGAAGCGGATCTGCGCGTCGGACCCGGCCAGTTCGATGACGAGCCGCGCCAGGTCGAGCATGGTGATCTCGGCCGGGTTGCCGATGTTCACCGGACCGCGCATGCCGTGGGCGGCCGCCGCCAGGACGCCGCCCACGGTGTCGTCGACGTAGCACAGCGACCGGGTCTGGCGTCCGTCGCCGGTCACGGTGAGGGGCTCGCCGGCCAGGGCCTGCCGGACGAAGGTGGGCACGGCGCGTCCGTCGCGCCCGCGCATCCGCGGGCCGTAGGTGTTGAACAGCCGCACGATGCAGGTGTCGGTGCCGTAGGTCTCGGCGTACGCGGTGGTCAGCGCCTCGCCGAACCGCTTGGCCTCGTCGTACACGCTGCGCGGGCCGACCGGGTTGACGTTGCCCCAGTAGCGCTCGTCCTGCGGATTCTGCTGCGGGTCGCCGTACACCTCGGACGTGGAGGCCAGCACGAAGCGGGCGCCGCAGGCACGGGCGAGTTCCAGGGCGTTGCGGGTGCCGAGGCTGCCGGTCTCCATCGTGTGCAGCGGGAGCCGCAGGTAGTCCGCGGGGGACGCCGGGGAGGCGAAGTGCAGGATGAGGTCGGGCGGCCGCTTGACGTGCAGGCCCTCGGCCACGTCGGCCTGCACCAGGGTGAACCCGGGGCGGTCCAGCAGCGCCGTGATGTTCTCGGGCCGGCCGGTGCAGAAGTCGTCCACGCAGGTGACGGCCGTGCCCGCGTCCAGCAGGGCGGTGCACAGGTGGGAGCCGACGAATCCGGCGCCGCCGGTGACGACGGCGTGTTCCCAGCTCCGTGGGAGGGCGGTGGTCATCTCGGTCTCTCCTCCGTCAGCGGCGTCGGTGGCCGGCGCGACGGTTCCGCCTCGGGCCGCCGAGGGTGGCCGGAGGCCGTCGAGCCCACGATCAGCGTCCGCCGAGCGCGGGGCCGGAGCACGACCGCCTACGGCGAACAGGTGAATCACGGAGTGTGACGGAGGGGAGGATGTGTCTGTCCGCGCAGGTCGGAGCGGCAACCACCGCCCGGTCCCGTCGTCCGGCCGACGGCGGCCCGGGGCTCAGGCGATCAGCGTGTGCCCCGGCTTCAGCAGGTCGAGGAGCTGGGAGTGGTGGAGTGCGGCCACGGGGGCGAGCAGGTCGGGGTGGCGCAACAGCACGGCCGCCCGGCGGTCGCCGTCGTCGGGCGCGAGCAGGCGCCGGAAGCCGACGGGCGTGCCGGTGCCGGGCCCGCCGTCGGCGAGCGCGGCCACCGCCAGGGCGGCCAGTTCCGGGTCGGTGAGCAGGCAGGCCGCCCAGCTCGCCAGGACCTCGTCGACCCAGGTGCGCCAGGCGTGGGTGTCGGTGTCGCCGGCGGTGTCGGCGCCGGTGACCCAGTCCAGGCGGGCGGATCCCCCGGGGCCCGCCATGCCGAGCAGGGCGGCGTCCATCGCGGTCGGGTACCTGAGCCGGGCCGCGACGGTCACGGCCTGCCGTGCCTGCGCCTCGCACAGGGCGCGGGCCAGCGCTCCGCCGGAGGCGGGGAAGGCGCGGGTGAGCCATTGCGCGGTCGCCGCGATGACCGGGGAGAGATCTGCGTGCACTGCGGGGCCGTCCGTGCTGCTGCGGGGTCGGGGGTCTGCACACGGTAACCTCCGGCCGGCGCGGGGGGACATGGCCCGGGCCTCCCGCGGGGCGTGGCCTCGGCCACACCGTTCAGCGGCGCGGCCGGCTCACCAGAACCGGTGGGTGAGGGCCGGCTGGCGGGCGGCCTCGACCGCGTCGCGCAGCCGCAGGGCGACGCTGATGGTGGCGCGCAGGGCCGAGGGACGGACGGTCTGGGCGATCTCGGTGGCCAGCACCAGCAGGCAGGCGGCGGCCTGTTCGACGACGGCGAGGGGGAGCGTGTAGTCGCTGTCCTCGGCCGAGCGGAACGCCTTCAAGGGGATCCCGGCGCCGTCGATGGCCCGCTGCGCGGCCTGCTCCAGGTGGTGCGCGGCCTCTTCGCAGAGGGAGGCGGGCAGGACGATGGTGCGCTGGAACGCTGAACTCGTCATGCCCCGACTGCTCCCCCGCCGTCGGCCGCCCGATCGGCGAGGGCCGGATAGTTCACCGTCCCGCGTGACCGATTCGTGGCGAATGTCGCGGAACGGCGCCTGCGCGCGGTCCGGACACGACGCCCGCCCGGAACGAACGGCCGCTGCGGCGATCGCCCACCGCGCCGGCGGCCCGCCACCCGTGCGGACCGGAGGGAGGGAACCCGGACCGTACGCGGGGAGACGGAGCCCGGACGGGACGGACGGGACGGGGCGAAGCCCGGACGGGACGGGCGGTACGGGCGGTACGGGCGGTACGGACGGGACGGGCGGTACGGACGGGACAAAGCCCGGCAGGCCCTGTTCGGCGCCGGCGACCCGTCCGGGTGCCGGTGCGACCCGGTCCGGTCGCCGTCCCCCGGCCGTACCCTGGTGGCCGTGCACACATGGACGATCATCCGGGACCCGGCGGCGGCCGCGCCGCACCCGCGCCGGTGCGCGCAGGCCGGCCCGTGACCGCCCGGCCGGCCGGGGAAGGGCCCGGAGCCGCCGCCGCGCGCCTCACCGGGCGGGCGGTGACCGGCGAGCGTGCGCTGTCCGGATCGCTCGCCGAGATCACCCTCGACGACGGCCGGGTGGTGATGGTCAAACGCGGTGACGGACCGGGGTCCACCCGGGCCGAGGCGGCCGGGCTGCGCTGGCTGGCGGAGGCGGGAACGGTCCGGGTGCCGGCCGTGCGCGGCCAGGACGAGACCTGGCTCGTCACCGACCGCGTCCCGCGGAGCCGGCCGGGCCGGGAGGCGGCCGTCCGGTTCGGCCGGGACCTCGCCGCCCTGCACGCCGCCGGCGCGCCGGCGTTCGGCGCCCCGCCGCCGGGCGGCCCGGTGGACGCGTACATCGGGCGGGCGCCCCTGCGCAACGTCCGCGGCACCGACTGGCCGCGCTGGTACGCCGAGCACCGCGTCCTGCCGTATCTGCGGCGGGCGGTGGACCAGGGCACCGTACGGCCCGGCGAGGCGTCCGTCGTCGAGCGGCTCTGCGGGCGGCTGCCCGAGCTGGCCGGGCCCGCCGAGCCGCCCGCCCGGCTGCACGGCGACCTGTGGAACGGCAACGTGCTGTGGGCCCGCGACGGGCACGTCCGGCTGATCGATCCGGCCGCCCACGGCGGGCACCGGGAGACCGACCTGGCGATGCTCCGGCTCTTCGGCTGCCCGTACCTGGAGGAGGTGCTGGAGGGGTACCGGGAGGCGGCCCCGCTCGCCGACGGCTGGGCCGGGCGCGTCGGCGTGCACCAGCTCTTCCCGCTGCTGGTGCACGCCGTGCTGTTCGGACGCGGTTACGCCGAACAGGCGCTGGCCGCGGCCCGGGCCGCCCTGGCGCTGTGACCGCTCAGCGGGTCACGACGTGCCGCTCGTTCGGGACGCAGTGGGTCATGGTGAGGCCCTCGACGTCGCGCGGCGGGTTCTTGCCGAGGTTGGCGAGGCGTTCGCGGTCCTCGTCCGTGAGGTCCTGGCTGGCCAGCGGCTCCAGGTGCTTGACGTCCTCCGGGCCGATGCCGAGCCCCTCGCCCACCCGCAGGCCGAGGTCGTTCTCGACCAGCAGGAAGTGCCACACCATGCGCTCCTGCACGGGCCGGTCGCACTGGGACAGCAGGTTGACGAAGTTCTTCACCAGGTCGTCGCGCTTCCACTCCTCCATGAGCAGGTAGCGCTGGCCCGCCTGCAGGTAGTCGTTGGTGCGCGGGATGCGCTTGCGGGTGAGCCGGCCCCTGATCTCCGGGCCCTGCTCGTCGTGCGTCGGGTACTCGGCCTCGCGCAGGCCGCCCAGGATCGACGGCTCGTAGTTGACGGTGGGGTTCTCGCCGCCGCCGTCCACGTAGTACGCCATCTGGCCGCCGCGCTGGTTGGTGCGCACCGGCGCGTTCTTGGCCTGGTTGACCGGCAGCTGGAGGTAGTTGGGGCCGACCCGGTAGCGCTGGGTGTCGCTGTAGGAGAAGGTCCGGCCGACGAGCATCTTGTCGTCGGAGAAGTCCAGGCCGTCGACGAGCACACCGGTGCCGAACGAGATCTGCTCGTTCTCGGCGAAGAAGTCCTCCGGCATCCGGTCGAGCACCATCCGCCCCACCGGCTTCGGCGGGAACTCCTGCTCGGGCCAGGTCTTGGTGTCGTCGAGCGGGTCGAAGTCCAGCTCCGGGTGCTCGTGGTCCTCCATCATCTGGACCAGCAGCTCCCACTCCGGGTAGTCCCCGCGGGCGACCGCCTCGTACAGGTCCTTGGTGGCGTGGCCCAGGGATTCGGCCTGGACGTTCGCGGCGTCCTCCTCGGTCATGCTGCGCACGCCCTGCTTGGGCATCCAGTGGTACTTGACGAGGACGGTGTCGCCCTCGGCGTTGACCCACTTGTATGTGTTCACGCCGAAGCCCTGCATGTGGCGGTAGTCGGACGGGATGCCGCGCGGGCTGAACAGGTTGACCAGCATGTGCATCGACTCGGGCGTCTGCGACATGAAGTCGAAGATGCGCCGGGGCTGCTGCTCGAAGGTGACCGGGTCCGGCTTGAGGGCGTGGATGACGTCCGGGAACTTGATCGCGTCCCGGATGAAGAAGACGCCCAGGTTGTTGCCGACCAGGTCCCAGTTGCCGTCCTCGGTGTAGAACTTCACGGCGAAGCCGCGCGGGTCGCGGGCGGCCTCGGAGGAGTCGCGCCCGCCGATGACGGTGGAGAACCGGACGGCCAGGTCGGTGCGCTTGCCGCGCTCCTGGAACAGCTTGGCCCGGGTGTAGCGGCTGATCGGCTCGTCGCCCCAGCTGCCGTAGGCCTCGAAGAAGCCGTAGGCGGTGACGCCGCGGGCGTGCACGACCCGCTCGGGGATGCGTTCGCGGTCGAAGTGGCTGATCTTCTCGAGGAACTGGTAGTTCTCCAGCGTGGCGGGACCGCGGGCGCCGACCGTGCGCTGGTTCTGGTTGTCGTAGACCGGATGGCCCTGACGGTTGGTGAGCACCTTGCGGTCGTCGCCCGGCGCGGGACCGGTGCCGGATACGTCCGTCATGTGGAGGGCTCCTTCGACTCGTGGCCGTCGGCGGCCCGGACCAGACAGCGGGCAGCCTCCGGCCGGTGACGGCGGGACCGCCCGAGTACCCGGCCGTGCCGCGTCACTCACGCTCCAGAAAAGCGCGAGTGCGCGGGACGCGCACCTCGGGATGCGCACTTCGGTGCGGCCCGGCCGCCCTCCCGGCCGTCGGCGGGCCGCTCGCGGACGCGCGGAGCGGGACGGCCCGGCGGCACGGCGAGGGCCCGGGCACCGTGACGAGCACGGTGCCCGGGCCCTGCCGCGCGGCGGCCGTCAGCCGCCGTTCAGGCGCGAGCGGAGGAGCTGCTTGCCCAGCTCCGCGCCCTTGCGGCTGTCCGCCTGGGCCTTGCGGAACAGGTCGGCGACCTCGGTGTCCTTGGCGCGCTCGGCGTCCTGGATGTAGCTCTCCAGGCGCAGCGCGTTGCTCAGGCACGCCTCGACGTACCAGATCAGGTTGTAGTCCTTGTCCTGGGTACCGGTCACGCCGCCGGTCTCCGTCTCGCTGGTCATGCGGGCCTCCCTTTCGCGGTACTCGTCCGGGATCCGCACACGCCCGGGCCCGCGGCGCCGGGGGGCGGACCTCTTCACCGCGGGCCGGGTACCCGGCTTCTCCAGGGGCACACCGCCTTGCGGAATGTGGCCGAACCGCGCCCCGTCCGCCCCCGACGGCCTCCCCGGGAGACGCCCATCGCGCGGCCCGCCCTGGCCGGGGGCCCCGGCCAGCGGGTGAGCGGGGCCGCGGCAGGTGCCGTCCTCGCCGCCTCCGGGAGGCGGGGGGCACCGGTGCCGCCGCGCGGCCGGCCGGGCCGCACCGCCGGGCGGCCACGGGGGCGCGACCGGTCCCCCGTGCCGGTCGTGCCCCTGCGGCGCGTCGAAACTACGTGCACGCCGGAGGTCTTGTGAACCGTGCCGGTGCCCGCTGCGGCGGCCGCGGGACTCAGCCGTGCACAGAGGAGTCCGGATGGCCCGAATTCGTCCCCGGTGCGGACGGCTCGCCCACTCCGGGGAGCACCGGCCGGCCGAGGTCCCCGGCCACCAGGTGGGCCAGCACCACCTCGTAGAGGTCAGTGCCGGCGGCGAGCAGCCGGCGTTCGAGGACGGGCTCGGCGCTGCGGACGTGCTCGCGCACGGTCTGGGCGTGCACGCCCAGGGTCTGCGCGGCCCGTTCGGCGTTGCCCCCGGCGGCGATCCAGGCGCGCAGGGTACGGCGGGTGTTGCGCGCGTCGGTGTCCAGGCGCCCCAGCAGGTCCCGCGCCCAGGTGCGGACCGCGGGCCCGGCCGGCAGGTCGGCGAGCCCGGGAGCGAGCCGTGCGGAGTCCGCGTCGGGCGGCCCGTCCGGCAGGCCGACCTGTGTGTTGAGCGCCAGGTGGACGACGGCGCGGACGGTGAGGTCGCTGAAGTCCGTGCGCAGCAGGGCCTCGACGCGTTCCATCCGGGCGCGGACCGTGTTGCGGCTCACGCCGAGGACCTTGGCCGCGTTCACGGCGGTGAACTCCAGGCCGAGCCGGGTGGTGGCGAGGAGTTCGGCGCGGGTGTGGTGCGGCAGCGTGTCGAGCGGGCGCAGGACGCGGGCCGTCCAGTCGCGCAGCGCCCGTGGGTCCATCAGGCGCTCGGGGTGGGTGCGTTCGGCGTAGACGGCCGTCTTGTCCGGCCGGAAGCGCGCGACGGCGAGGGCGCTGACGGCCTGCCCGTACGCGGTGGCGGTCCGGGCGAGGTTCTGCCGGAGGCTGCCGCCGAGGAAGGTGCCCGGGTGCCGTCCGACCAGCGACCGCAGGGCGTCGTTCGTGGCCTCGCGGGGAGCGACGACGATCACGTGCCCGTCCATGGCCGGGCAGCGCACGACCAGGGCCTCCTCGCGCGTGGCGTCCAGGCACTCCTCGGCGAGCCGGTCCCGCTCCCCGGGGCCGGTCTCGACGACGTAGACGTACGTCGTGTCGGTGTCGAGGAGGCCCGGCCAGAACCCGGCGGCCACGCGGCGGGCCGCGACGGTGTCCTCGACCATCAACAGTTGCAGGATCGCCAGGCGCAGGTCGGAGGTGGCGCGCCGGAGCCGGTGTCCGGCCGCGGCGGACTCGTGGGCGGCCAGCAGGAGTTCCAGCACCTGGGCGGTGTGGGTGACGACGTCGGAGGCGTGCCGGTCGAAGGGGGTGGCGCGGGAGACGGCCAGCACGCAGGGCCGCGCGGGGTGTTCCACCCGGATCAGGCGCAGGTGGCGCCCGTCGCCGTCCCAGGCGGCGGAGGCGATGCGGCGGGCGGCGACGTCCGCGACGAGGTCCTCCCGCAGCGGCAGCCCGGTCCCGGCGAGGAGGGTGCCGTCGGCGTCCTGGAGGGCGACCGTCGCCTGCGCGGCGCCGGCGAGCCAGGCGACGACCCTGCGCACGTCGCGGCCGGCGGGCCGCAGATGGCCGAGCAGTTCCTCCGCCCACGTCGGGCGCCCGCCGGACCTCCCGTCCCGCTGCCGTGCCCCGTACGCTCCGCCGGTCACCTCGGCCGTCCTCTCGTCTCGTGCCGCCCCGGCCCGCCGGTCGGGGACGTTACCTCACCCGGCCCGGGCCCCCGTCCCGCGCGGACGGCGTCCTGCGCGGCGCTCCGGGCCCGGTCGGCGCGCCCGCGCCCGCGGGCGCGGCTTAAGCTCGGCGGATGGCGAAGTACTTCGACGTGCACCCCGACAACCCCCAGCCGCGCACCATCGCGCAGGTCGCCGACAGCGTCCGCTCGGGCGCTCTGGTCGCGTACCCCACGGACTCCTGCTACGCGCTGGGATGCCGGATCGGCAACCGCGACGGCATCGACCGGATCCGTACGATCCGCCGGCTGGACGACCGGCATCACTTCACCCTGGTCTGCCAGGACTTCGCGCAGCTCGGCCAGTTCGTGCGGATCGACAACGACGTGTTCCGGACGATCAAGGCGTCGACGCCGGGCAGCTACACGTTCATCCTGCCCGCGACGAAGGAGGTGCCGCGCATGCTGCAGCACCCGAAGAAGAAGACCGTCGGCGTGCGCATCCCCGACCACGTCGTCACGCAGGCCCTGCTGGCCGAGCTGGGGGAGCCGCTGCTGTCCAGCACACTGCTGCTGCCGGACGAGGAGGAGCCGATGACGCAGGGCTGGGAGATCAAGGACCGGCTCGACCACGTCGTGGACGCGGTGGTCGACTCCGGCGAGTGCGGCACCGAGCCGACCACCGTCATCGACTTCTCCGGCGGGGAGGCCGAGATCGTCCGGCGGGGTGCGGGGGACGTCTCGCGGTTCGAGTGACGAAAGCCCCGGGGAGATCCGGCCCGACGTGTTCCCAAGGGCCTTCCAACGGCCCCCCGGGGTCTTCCCGGGGCTTCTTGAGGCCGTCCCCGGGCGGCCGTGACGGCCGGGGACCGGTGGTCCTCCCGTGCCCGGGCGTGCCACGGCGGCCGTGATCCGCCCGGTGCCGCGGGCGCGGTTCCCCCGGCCGACGCCCCCGCGGGAAGGCGGCTTCGGCCGTGACCGCCGTCCGGGCGACCGCCGCCGGCGTCCCCACCGGGGCCGGCTCACGCCCGTGACGGACCGTCATCCGCCCACCGGGGATGCGGGATCCGCCTCCGGACCGCCCCGGCCCGTTGTTACGGTGCACCGGTGTCCGACTCTTCACGCGATACCGCCGAGGGTGCCGGCTGGGGCACCTCCGAACCCGGCTCGTACCGGCGGCTGGTGCCGCCCAGGAGCGGAAGGATCTCCTGGCTGGACCCCCGGCTCCTGTGGGCCGCCCGCAACGGCGTGCTGGCCTCCTGGTTCGGGGACCCCACCGGCCGCACCCGCAGCCGCTGGGTGGCCCGGCGGGAGGCCGCCGGCGCGCCCGCCGACAAGGTGATCCGGCGCACCGACCCGGACCGGTTCTCCTTCCTGGTCGTCGGCGACACCGGGGAGGGCGGCGACCCGCAGTACGCCGTGGTGCCGGGGTTGCTGGAGGTGGGGCGGGACACCAGCTTCGCCGTCCTCGCCAGCGACGTCGTCTACCCGGTGGGCGCCGCCGACGACTACGGCCCCAAGTTCTTCCGCCCCTACCGGGACTACCGGGCGCCGATCTACGCGGTCCCCGGCAACCACGACTGGTACGAGGACCTCGGCGGCTTCATGCGCGTCTTCTGCGGCGACGCCCCGCCCCTGCCGCCCGGGCCCGCGCCGCGTCCCCTCACCCGGGCCTGGCTGCGGTCGCTGCTGTGGCACCGCCCGGATCCGGCCGACGGGCAACGGCTGGCCGAGGCACGCGCGTTGCGCTCCGACCCCGCCCAACAGGCGGTCCAGCCCGGCCCGTACTGGGCGATCGACGCCGGACCGGTGCGGATCGTCGGCATCGACACGGGCCTGCTGGGCACCGTCGACGCCGAGCAGGGCGCGTGGCTGCGCGAGGTCTCCCGGGGACCGCGCCCGAAGATCCTGATCACCGGCTCGCCCCTGTACGTGGACGGCCGGCACGAGCCGTGCCCGATCGAGGGGGGCGGCACCGTCGACGAGATCGTCCGCGCCCCGGCCCACCACTACGTGGCCGCGATCGGCGGCGACATCCACAACTACCAGCGTTATCCCGTGCGTCTGGAGGACGGCCGCGTCCTGCAGTACGTGGTCGCGGGCGGCGGCGGCGCGTTCATGCACGCCACCCACACCATTCCCCGGGTCTCGGTCGCGGGCGTCACCGAGCGGGACTTCCGCTGCTACCCGCTGCGCGGCGACTCCCTCGCCTTCTACAGCGGGCTCTACGGCCGCCGCCTGCGGCTGCGCCGCTTCTTCACGCTCACCGAGGCGGAGGCGACGGCCGTGATCGCCGAACGCCTCGGCATCCCGCCCACCCGCGCACCGGGCGCGCCCGCCCGGGTCACCCGGCGCGTCCGCCTGGTGGCCGGCCTGCTCGGCACCGCCCGCCGCCCCGACCGCGCCAGGCGGTTCCGGCTGCCGGTGCGCAAGATCTACACGCAGCTGTTCTCGCCGGGTTCGGCGACGTACAGCCCGCCGTTCTTCAAGTGCTTCCTGCGCCTGGACGTCGGTCCGCGGTCCGTCCGGCTGCGCTGCTACGCGGCCACCGGCAAGCGCGCCCAGGAGGTCGCCCCGCCGGTCGAGGACGAGGTGACCATCCCGCTGGCCTGACCCCTCCGGCGACGGGGCGGCACCGCCGTACGCCGTGGACCGCCGGGGCCGGGGGCGGCGGAAGGGCCCGGCGGGCCGCCGCCGCACCTCACCAGCGGCCCGGTTCGCTGCCGGTGACCGCCCGCGACGGCTCGCCGTCCACCCCGGCCGGCACGTCGCCGGCGAGCATCACCCGGTGCATGATCCGCGGATGGCCGAGGTGAGCGGTGTCGCCCGGCGCCAGGTGGATGGTGGCCCGGTTGTCCCAGAAGGCCACGCTGCCCGGCTCCCAGCGGAACCGGACCGTGTACTCGGGCCGGACCGCCTGCTCCAGCAGCATGTCCAGGACGGCGCGGCTCTCGGCGCGGGAGAGGCCGGTGATCTGCTCGACGTAGTAGCCGTTGACGAACAGCACCCGCTCCCCCGTCTCCGGGTGGACGCGCACCAGCGGGTGCACCGAGGCGACCTGGTGCCGGAGGAGGTGGCGGACGTAGGCGTCGTCGCCGGGCCGGGGCTGGTAACCGACGCCCAGCCGGTGCTCGGCGCGCAGCCCGTCGACGAACTCCCGCACCGGCCCGGACAGTCCGGCGTACGCCGCCGCCAGATTGGACCAGGTGGTGTCACCGCCGTACGGCGGGACGGTCTCGGCGCGCAGGATCGTCGCCGCGGGCGGGTCGACGCGGGCGCCGTGGTCGCAGTGCCAGCCGCGCAGCAGGGTGTGGCGGCGGCGGCTCAGCCACTCGTCGTGCTCCATGCCGAACCGGCCGCCCAGTTCCAGCCGGTCGGCGGTGGTCTCGATCTCGGGGACGTCCGGCGGCGAGGCCTTCCCGCGCCGGGGCAGCACGACCGGTTCGCCGAACCGGCGCGCGAACGCCACGTGCCCGGCGTGGTCCAGCCGCTGGTCGCGGAAGAACACCACCTTCCAGCGCAGCACCGCCGCCCTGATCGCGGCGGTCACGGCGTCGTCGAGGCCACCGGCCAGGTCGACGCCGGTGATCTCGGCTCCGATGTGCCCGGCGACCGGTCTCACGTCGATCCCCGCGGCCCGTTCCGTCCCCACGGCGATGCCCCTGTCCGTCGTCATGCGCGCACGCTCCGTCGGTCGTCCGCGCCGGCCCCGTCCGGACCGGCTCCCGCAAGGATCGTGACAGCGATCGCCGTAAGGGGCGACAGGGCCTTCGGGCGCGGCGTCCCCGCCGGCCGCCTCCCGGTCCGCCGCGTCCTGCGCCCGGCGCTCCTCAGGTGCGCCGGACCCGCTGCCTCACCGTCGCCTCGCGGCCACCGCGGTGCTCCCGAGCCGGAGCCGGGGCGCGGAAGCCGGGCCCGGTTCACCGGGGGACGGATCGCTCCCTCGTCATGGTCCTCCGGCACCGCGCGTGGAGTACGAGGCGGTGCTGCGGCACCTGCCCCGGGTGGAGCGGCGCGCCCCGCGGCCGGCCGGGCCGCGGCCGGGCGGCGGATCACGCGAGCGGCGGCGGCAGGGGCTGTTCCGCCCAGATCGTCTTGCCGCCGGTCGTCTGCCGGCTGCCCCAGCGCTGGGTGAGCTGGGCGACCAGCAGCAGTCCGCGGCCGCCCTCGTCGAAGGCGTGCGTCCGGCGCAGGTGCGGGGAGGTCGAACTGCCGTCGGAGACCTCGCAGATCAGCGTGCGGTCGCGGATGAGGCGCAGCTGGACGGGCGGTGCGCCGTACCGGATGGCGTTGGTGACCAGTTCGCTGACCACCAGTTCCGTCACGAACGCGGCCTCGTCCAGCCCCCAGGCGGACAGCTGTTCCATGGCGGCCTGCCGGGCGGTGGCCACCTCGGCCGGGTCCGACGGCACGTCCCAGGTGGCCACCCGGTCCGCGCCCAGCGCCCGGGTCCGGGCCAGCAGCAGCGCCACGTCGTCATCGGGCTCCTCGGGCAGGACGGCCTTCAGCACGGTGTCGCACAGGGCGTCCAGGGAGTCGGCGGGCGCGGTGAGCGCACGGCACAGCTCGTCCGTGGCGTGGTCGACGTCGCGGCCGCGGTCCTCGACCAGGCCGTCGGTGTAGAGGGCGATGACGGATCCCTCGGGCACCCGCAGGTCGGTCGCCTCGAACGGCAGGCCGCCGACGCCGAGCGGGGGACCCGCCAGCAGCGGGACGAGCCGGGCGGTGCCGTCGGGCAGCACGAGTGCGGGCGCGGGATGCCCGGCGGCGGCCGTGGTGAGACGGCGCGAGACCGGGTCGTAGACGGCGTACAGGCAGGTCGCGCCGAGTTCGGGCACCTCGTCGGCGCTGTCGTCGGTGGCGAGGTGGGTCACCAGGTCGTCGAGGTGGGTGAGCAGCTCGTCGGGCGGCAGGTCCACGTCCGCGAGGGTGCGCACGGCCGTGCACAGGCGGCCCATGGTCGCCGAGGAGGGGATGCCGTGGCCGACGACGTCCCCGACGACCAGGGCGACGCGGCTGCCCGACAGCGGGATCACGTCGAACCAGTCGCCGCCGATGCCGGCCGCCGAGGCGGTGGGCAGGTAGCGGTGGGCCACCTCCACCGCGGCCTGTCCGGGCAGGTCCCGGGGGAGCAGGCTGTGCTGCAGCGCGAGCGCGGTGGACCGCTCGCGGGCGAAGCGGCGGGCGTTGTCGATGCAGACGGCGGCCCGGCTGGCCAGTTCCTCGGCGAACACGGCGTCGTCCTCGCCGTAGTCGTCCGGCTGTCCGATGCGCACGGCCACGACGACGCCCAGCGTGGTGCCGCGCGCCCGCAGCGGCACCGCCATCATCGAGTGGGCGCCCCTGCGGTGGGGGCGCCCCTGCGGGGCCCGCGCGTCGCGGTCCGCGACCCACCGCATGAACGCCGGCTCGCCCGCCTGGCCGAGGATCACCCGGCCCTCCCGCATCGCCCGTGCGGGCGCCGAGTACGGCGGGTGGACGTCCGGCTCGCCCAGACGCACGGCCGCCTCGGGGGTGCCCTCGGTGGCGGAGCCGTGGGCCACCCGGCGCAGCACGACCTCCGCACCGGGCACCGGCGGCGGTTCCTCCGTCCCGAGGACCCAGTCGAGCAGGTCCACGCCGGCGAAGTCGGCGAACCGGGGCACCAGGATCCGGACCAGCTCCTCGGTGGTGCGCACCAGGTCCAGGGTGGTCCCGATGCCGGCCGCCGCCTCGTCGAGGAGGGCCAGCCGCTGCCGGGCCCAGTACTGCTCGGTGCTGTCGAACGCCGCCAGGGCGGTTCCCAGCAGCTCGCCGGAGGCGCCGCGCACCGGCCACATCTCGACGCTCCAGGCGTGCTCCCGGTTGAGGGCGGGGGCGTCCGTGAAGCTCTCGTAGCGGACCGGTCTGCCCGTCTCGACGACGTGGCGCAGGTGCCGGTCGAAGCCTCGGTTGTGCTCGGCGTCCTCCACGGTCCGCGGGAAGTGCCGGCCGAGCAGGGTTTCCTCGGACACCCCCATCACCCGGCAGGCCTCCTCGTTGAGCCGCAGGTAGCACTGGCGGGTGTCGAAGACGGACATGGACACGGACGCCTGCTGGAAGGCCCGCCCCGCCAGGCTCTCCTCGGCCTCGCCGGCCGGTTCGGCGGTGACCACGTACCCGTCGGGCCGGCCGGCCCCGCCGGTGACGGCGGACGCTCTCAGGCGGAGGGCCACGGGGGAACCGTCGCGGTGCCGCACCCTGACGGCGCCCGCCGTCGCGGGCGGCGTCCCGGGCGGCACGTCCTCGGCGAGCAGGTCCCGTACGGCCCGTCCCACGGCCTCCTCGGCCGGGTATCCCGTCAGCCGCCGGGCTCCCTCGCTCCACCCCGTCACGATGCCGCGGGCGTCGATGACGGCCACGGCGGAGGCGTGCTCCATGTCGTCCAGAATGATCCGGTCACGGCCCCGGTTCAACCGCACGCGAGCACCGGATCCGGATCGTCCGGGGAAAAGCCGGGCCGGCGTACGCGAGTCCGGGCCGGGTCCGGCCCCGCCGCTGCGCGTCCACCGCGCGAGCGGCACCGCGGGGGCGGGCGGGCGAAGGCCGCGGCCCTCTGCGGGGCGGAACGGCGCCGCC
This sequence comes from Streptomyces sp. NPDC052701, assembly GCF_040678355.1. NCBI lineage: Bacteria > Bacillati > Actinomycetota > Actinomycetes > Kitasatosporales > Streptomycetaceae > Streptomyces > Streptomyces sp. NPDC052701. Next base: position 11,749 of record NZ_JBFATO010000042.1, on the reverse strand, counting down.
GGTCTCCGCCGGTCTCCGGCGGTCCGCCGCGGGACGGCGCCGGACGGTGAGCGGGCGGAGCGGATGCGGGGCTCCGCCCCCTCACGGGTGGCGGCCGTAAGCGCCCGCGGTGGTGCCGGACGAGCGGCGGAAGACCTCGATGAACGCGCTGCGGGGGGGGTGGACCAGCCGCAGCGGTGGGCGACGGTGGTGACGGGCAGGCCGTCGGCCGGCATCCGCAGGGCGTGGTAGAGGCGCGTCTGAGTGCGCCACTGCGGGAACGTCATGCCGAGCTCCCGGCGCAACAGGCGGCTGAGGGTGCGTTCCCCCGCTCCGGTGGCGGCGAGCGTGCGCGGGTCGGCGGGCTGGCGGCTCCGGCCGTGGGGGCGCTGGCCGACGCCACGTCCCTGCGCACGGCTCCGCTCCCGCTGGTCGCGCTGCCCGCGGTGGGCGGGCTGCTGCTGTGCGGCCTGCGCGAGCCCGCACCCCCGCGGGTGCCCGCGAGGGCCCGGTGAGGCGGGTCAGGCGGGGTCCGCCGGCGCGGCGGACCGGGGCTCGGTCTCCTCGTCGGCCGAGTGGGCCAGGAAATCGTCGACCATGCGGTGGAAGAGCGTGGCGAGCTGCCGCAGCTCCCCGGGCGACCAGCCGGCCAGGGCCGCCTGCATACCCCGGGCCCCGGCCTCCCGGACCCGGGCGATGGCCTGCCGGCCGGTCTCGGTGAGTTCGATGCGCTGGGCGCGGCGGTCGTCGGGGTCGGGGACCCGGCTGACGTAGCCGGACTTCTGCAGCTGCTGCACCGTGCGGGTGACGTGCGAGGCCTCCACGCCCAGCCGGGCGGCCAGCTCCCCCGGGCGCTGCGGCTCGCAGTCGGCGATCTGCCGCAGCAGGGCGACGGCGGCCCGGTCGAGCGGCACCCCCGCCAGGGCCATCAGCCGCTCGTGCTGGCGGGTGCGCGTGCTCAGGTACGTGATGCGGGTGAGCGCGCGCTCGATCTCGATCACTTCCGGGGACGCGGAACCCTCGGGGAGCGGTGGTGTGGGCATACGGCGACTTTACCATCTCGTTGCCTAACTCAAGCTTCTGCCTCCGCCGCTCCCGCCCTCCCCCGCCGCCCCGCCTGCCTCCGGCTGTTGGGCTGCCCTTCACCATCGGGACGCCCGCACCCTCTTGGCATGGACGCGTTCAATCGGGAAGCTGAACTCCCCCGCTCCCCAAAGCCGTTGGGCTGCGCCCGGAACAAGAGGAGGACGCAGTGTCGTCGAGTACGTCCACAACCCGTCGCAGGAGATGGCTCACCGGTCTGGCCGGTGCCGCCGCCCTCGTCGTCGCCTTCCCCGCCACCGCGTTCGCCGCACCGCCCCCGGCGCTGCCCGCCGACGCCGACGCGCTGGAGCAGACGTACCAGCCCGCCTACGACTACGACACCGACGGCTGCTACGCCACGCCCGCCATCGGCCCGGACGGCACGGTCAACGCCGGGCTCAACCCGACCGGCGCCCTCAACGGCAACTGCCGCGACGCCTCGGACCTCGACAACACCAACGGCTACGCGCGCGCCAAGTGCAACAACGGCTGGTGCGCCGTCGTGTACGCCCTGTACTTCGAGAAGGACCAGGCACTGCCCGGCAGCAGCATCGGCGGTCACCGCCACGACTGGGAGCACGTCGTGGTGTGGGTGCAGAACAACACGGTGCAGTACGTCTCGACGTCCAACCACGGCTCGTTCACCGTGCACGCCCGGTCCTCGGTCCGCTTCGACGGCACGCACCCGAAGGTCGTCTACCACAAGGACGGCATCAGCACGCACTGCTTCCGCCTGGCCGGCGCGAACGACGAACCGCCGGAGAACCACGAGCGCACCTGGCAGTACCCGCCGCTGGTCGGCTGGAACGGCTACCCCGCGGGAATCCGCGAGAAGCTGACCTCGTACAACTTCGGCAGCGCCAACTTCGGCCTGAAGGACGGCAGTTTCGCCTCCCACCTGGCGTCGGCGAAGCCGTCCGGCATCGCGTTCGACCCGAACGCCTGACGCCCGCCGGACTCCGGCCGCGGACCAGGACTGCGACGACAGGCCCTAGGTCCCCGGCCGGGGCCGGTTTCCGCCCCCCGTCCGATCCGCGGCCGTGCCGCCGCCGCATAACGTCCCCGGCATGAACAGCCACGACACGAGCGGGACGCTCGAGGAAGCCCTGGAACGGCTGCACGCCGCGGGGCCGGAGCGGCTCGGCCGGCTCACCAACCACGCGCCGATGGTCGTCGAGTCGCTCGCCGCCCGCGGGCGGGCGGGGGCGGTGCACCGCTGGCTGGACCTCTACCGGCCCCGGCTGGAGGACTTCCCCACCCCGGTGGCCCCCGTCACCGACGCCGACTGGGCGCAGGCGCTGGGCGACCCGCGCCGGGCGGCGGACTGGATCGCGTACTTCTCCCGCGCCCTGGCCGAGCGGCCGTGGCGCACCGTCCTCGCCACCTGGTGGCCCCGCCTGCTGCCCGGCATGTACGGGGGTTCCACGCACCCGGTCATCCGGGTCGGCCACGCCGTACGCGCCCTGGAGGCCGGTGAGAACGCGCCGCGGCTGACCGAGCTCGCGCACGGCCTGGGCTACTGGGCGGCCCGGCACCGTCCCGTGTCCGGCATCGACCCGCTGCCCGCCGCGCCGACGGCGGCGGGCTCCCTGGACGCCGTCGTCCCGCTGCGCCACCCGCGGGGCGGCTTTCCCGACCGGCTGGCCGCCGTGCGCCGGCTGCCGCGGTGGGCGGCCGGCGTGAGCGACCCGGACACGGCCCGCGCCCGGCTCACCGAACTGGTGCGGGCCGCGACCCACCGCTACGTCACCCACGGCCACGGCGAGCCGACCATGCTGGTGCACGCGGCGACCGCCCCCAACGCCGTCCTGCGCGCCCTGGGATCGCTCCCCCGGGCGCTGTGGGCGCCGAGCCTGCACGCGGCGTGGACGGCGTCCGCCGCGGTCACCGCGATGTACGCCCCCGCCGGGCCCGTCGCGTACGCCCCGTCCGCCCGCCCGACGCCCGAGGAGGTGCTGGAGCGTGCCCTGGCCCACGGCGACGAGCACGTCGTCAAGCTCACCGACACCGCCCTCGACGTCGGCGACGACCGGGCCCTCGCCGCGGCGCTGCGCGCGGCGGAGCTGAGCGAACCGCTCGCCTGAACCCCGGCGCGCACTCCGTGGCCGGCGGCGGCGACGGCGATGGCGACCGCGTCCACATCCACGTGGGCACGCGGATCGGCGCACCGCCCGCGTCCGGGGGGCCGTCGACCGGTACCGCACGGGCGCACTGCCGCGAAGGTCTATCGTGTCCGCATGCCGGCCCCCGAACTGATTCGCATCGTCTCCCGCGACTCGCCGATGGCGCTCGCCCAAGTGGAGCGCGTCCGGGCCGAGTTGGCCGCCCTCCATCCCGGTGTGCGCACCGAGGTCGTCCCGGTGAGGACGACCGGGGACAAGTGGATGGGCGATCTGTCGAAGGTGGAGGGCAAGGGCGCGTTCACCAAGGAGGTGGACGCCGCGCTGCTGGCCGACGAGGCCGATCTCGCGGTGCACTGCGTCAAGGACGTGCCCGCCGACCGGCCGCTGCCGGCGGGCACCGTGTTCGCCGCGTTCCTGGAGCGCGACGACATCCGGGACGCCCTCGTGCATCCGGGCGGGCTCACCCTGGACGAGCTCCCGGCCGGGACGAGGATCGGCACCTCCTCGGTGCGCCGGGTCGCGCAGCTGGCCGCCACCCACCCGCACCTGCGGTGCGTGCCGTTCCGCGGCAACGCCAACCGGCGTCTGGAGAAGCTGGCCGCGGGCGAGGCGGACGCGCTGCTGCTCGCGGTCTCCGGGCTGGAGCGCATCGGCCGCCCCGACGTGATCAGCGAGGTGCTCTCCCCCGAGACGATGATGCCGCCCATAGGGGCGGGCATCCTCGCCCTGCAGTGCCGCGAGGACGACACCGACGTGATCGACGCGGTCGGCCCCCTCGGCCATCCCGGCACCCACCGGGAGGCCACCGCCGAGCGCATGTTCCTGCACGTGCTGCAGGGGCACTGCAACAGCCCGATCGCCGGTTACGCCCGCGTGGACCGCGGTGGCGAACTGTCCCTGCGGGCCTGTGTCTTCACACCGGACGGCAAGATCCGTCTGAACGCCCACGAATGGGCGGGCCGGCTGGACCCGGCCACCCTGGGGACGTCGGTCGCCGTGGCCCTGCTGCGCCAGGGCGCCCGCGAGATCATCGACGGCATCCCGCACTGACACGGCGCCGGAGGGTGCCCGGGCGCGCCGCCCGGGCACCTATGCGGTGCCCTCCTCCGCCTGGTCCCGCAGGAAGACGCTCACCTGGTGGGCGAGGCTCTCCCGCCCCGCCCCCTGCTGGGCTCCCGCCGTCGCCTCGTGCACCCCGATGCCGCCCGCCCACAGCCGCCGGTCGGTCCACTCCTCGTCGACGCGCAGCTGGACCTGGACGTCCACCTGGCTCAGGAACGCCTCCGGACCGGCCGCGTAGAGCACGGCGGTGGCCCGGCGCAGCGGGTAGACGTCGAAGCCCTCGATGAACTGCGAGTTGCGCCAGTCGAGAAAGGCGCTCTCGCCGTCGGGCCCGATCCGCACGTCGATCTGACCGTCCTCCAGGTGGATGCCGAAGTGCCGGCCGCCGCGGTTCTCGACGGTCACCCGGACACTGAAGTACGTCTGCCCCTCGGCGGCGTCGTCACGTCCGCGCGGCGGCTCGGCGAGTTCCAGACGGTGCACGCGGACCCGCAGACCGGCATGCTCGTCGTACTCCTGCCAGTCCCCGACCACGTTCGGCTCGTACACAGTGCACCTCTCGACTTCCGGAAGCTGCTTCCTATCTGTGCGCTCAGGGCGCTGTCAAATGAGCAGAATGCGCTGTGGCCAGGCAGTTCATCCCTTTTGATCGTTGATCAAGCCGTGCGCAGCGGGAATCCGGGCCGGGAGCGCCGAAACGGCCCGCCCGGGCGTGCCGCACATCACGTTCCCCGTCATGATCAGCGGGGCGACCGGCCGGAAGGCGACCGAGGCGGGCCGGACACCGCGGGCGGCCGCCGGAGCCCTGGGACCCCGCGCCCGGATTTCACGCCGTGAATTTCATCGTTTTCAGAGCGTGCGCGCCGCGGTGTGAATTCCCGGCAATGCGTTCCACGGCGCAGAAGCACTCGATCGCATTCCGTCACCGCATTCAGGTAATTGTTTCGCCGCCGCCGCGCACGGGAATGGGCAATTCAGTGCTTCGGACAGGAGGCACGTCCGTGGGAACCGGCCCGCCCGGCCCCGGCGTCCTCCGCCCGGTCCGAGTCGGCGCCTTCCCGCGGGGTCTGTCCCGTCAGCACCTGCTCAGGGAGGTGCGCATCATGCGTATCGCCGGCAGCACCAAACCGCACCCCCACGACGACGCCCCGGACACCGCGGAGGCGTTCGCACGTCTCGCGGGGCTGCCCGAGGGACCGCAGCGCAAGGCCCTGCGCGACGAGCTGGTCGAGGCCTGGCTGCCGATGGCCGAGCGGATCGCCGTCCGCTTCCGGGGCCGCGGCGAGGCGCTGGAGGACCTGTACCAGGTGGCGGCCCTGGGCCTGGTCAAGGCCGTCGACCACTACGACCCGTCCCGGGGCCACGCCTTCGAGGCGTACGCCGTCCCCACGATCACGGGCGAGATCAAGCGCCACTTCCGCGACCACATGTGGACGCTGCACGTCCCGCGCCGGGTCCAGGACCTGCGCAACCGGGTGCGGCAGGCCGCCAAGGAGCTGTCCCAGACCACCCCGGGCCGGCCCCCGACGGTGGCCGAGATCGCCGGGTACGCGCACCTGAGCGAGAGCGAGGTGCGCACCGGGATGGAGGCGCTGGAGTGCTTCTCCGCGCTGTCGCTGGAGGCGGAGATGCCCGGGACGGACGGCTACGCCCTCGGGGACGCGATCGGCGGTCCGGATCCGGCCTTCGAGACCGTCGTCGACCGGGTCGCCGTCAAGCCCTGCCTCGAGGCGCTTCCCGAGCGCGAGCGGGTCATCCTCTACCTGCGGTTCTTCCGGGGCATGACGCAGAGCGGCATCGCGGAGCAGCTCGGCATCTCGCAGATGCACGTCTCCCGCCTGCTCAGCAGTTGCTTCGCCCACCTGCGGGAGGAGCTGCTCGCCGAGATGCGCTGAGCGCGGGCGCGGGGCCGCGCGCCGCCGGCCGGGTCACCGCTGCGGCGGCGCGCCGGGGATCTGGGTGGGGCCGAACCGGTCCAGGGCGTCTTCCAGTTCGGCCCCGATCTGCGGGGGCATGACGCCGCTGCGCCCCCACAGGAGGATCAGTTCCGCGACGTTGCGCAGTTTGATGTTCGTGTGCTGGGAGACCTCCTTCAGCACCGCCCATCCCTCGTCCGGCGCAACCCGGCCGAGCGCGACGATCATCCCGATCGCCTGGTCCACTACGGCGTGGGAGACGACCGCCTCCTTCAGCTGCTGGATCTCCTCCTGCATCTGAAGGATCCGCTCCGAGTCCCCGTCCGTGGGCATGATGACCTCCCGGTCCGGCGCGCCGCGGCCATGCCGCCCCGGCGTGGTCCGCTCTGTCCATCGTCCTCACTCACCCCGCCCCGTGCCACCGGTGCGGGCCGGGGGGCGGCCCGGCGGCCCGTGCCGCGCCCGCCGCCGTTTCGGTGCCCTCGCCGGGGTACTCGGAAGGCACCCGGGGCGTTTCCGGTTGGACACTGGTGTCACCCTCCGGTGGCTGCCGGCCGACGAGACCAGGACGCGACTGCCATGAAACACGACACGCCCTCCCCCTCCGGTGCGACGAACCGCATCTCCACGCACTCCGTCTTCGGAGCGCCCTGCTGGGTGACGCTGACCAGCCGGGACCTCAAGGCGACCGAGGAGTTCTACGGGGCCGTGCTGGGCTGGCAGTGGCGCCAGGCCCGGCTCGGCGACCGGTTCCGGATCGCGCTGGCGGACGGCTCGCCGGTGGCGGGCATCGCCGAGGTCGCGACCATGTACCAGATGGCGGTGGCGTGGACGCCCTACTTCGCCGTGCCCAGTGCGGACGACGCGGTGGGCCGGGTGCAGGAGCGCATGGGCACGGTCGCGGTCGGGCCGATCTCCCTGCCGCCCGGGCGCGCGGCGCTGCTCGCCGACCGGGACGGGGCGACCTTCGGGATCTGGGAGGGCGAGCTGTTCACCGACTGGGAGACCTGGCGGCGCGCGCAGCCGGTCTTCATCACGCTCCACACGCGCGACGCCTTCGACGCCGCCATCTTCTACGGCGAGGTCCTGGACTGGGCGTCGGGGCGGCCCGGCTGCTGCGAGGTCCAGTACGAGGGCGACGAGGTGGTGCTGCGCAGCCGCGGGGACGTGGTGGCGCGCATCGAGTCGGGGGCGCTGGAGGCGGCCCCCGATCCCGCCGTCCGCCCGCACTGGCAGGTCCACTTCACCGTGGAGGACGTCTCGGCCTGCACCCGGGCGGCGGAGCTGCACGGCGGCGGCGTCCTGTCCAAGGGCAGCGACGAGGCGGTGCTCCGCGACCCGGACGGCGCCCAGTTCACGGTGACCTCGCGGCGCGACCGCTGAGCCGTCCCGGCGCCGGCCGCGCAGCCGCCCCCGGCACGGCCGCGGGCCCGCCCCGCCCGGTTCCGGCCCTCGGTGCGCGTGAAGCACGGCGGTCGCCGCGCCGCGTACGGGTCCCCTCCCCCGGCCCCGCAGCGGCCGGGGGAGAGCGCGCCCCGGGGCCCGGGCACCGCGTGGGGTCCCACGCCGAGCAGCCCGGCGCCGGCGGGCCCGGGCCCGCCGCCTCCTCGCACGCCCTCTCCCCGCCTCACCGGGCCGTGCGGGACGGCCGGGACAGCAGCACCAGGCTGCGGGCGTCGACGGTCAGCCGCGTGCCCGCCTTGTGCTCCGACTCGTCGGGGGTGGTCTCCGGGGCGGCGGTGTCGATCAGTGCCGTCCAGCGCTCGCCGTAGGCGGCGTCCGGCAGGCGGAAGTCCACCGGCTCCCAGTGACTGTTGAGCAGCAGCAGGAAGGAGTCGTCGATCACGGGCCGGCCGCGCGGGTCGGGTTCGGCGATGGCGTCGCCGTTGAGGAAGACGCCGACGGCGTGCGCGTCGGCGCGCTGCCAGTCGTCGTCGGTCATCTCCCGGGCGTCCGGCGCCAGCCACACCAGGTCCGGCAGCGGCTGGCCGGCGTGGGTGACGGTCTCGCCGCGGAAGTAGCGGCGCCGGCGCAGGACGGGGTGGGCGGTCCGCAGCGCGATGACGTACCGGGTGAAGTCCAGCAGGGCGCGCTGCTCGTCGCTCAGCCGCCAGTCGATCCAGGAGATCTCGTTGTCCTGGCAGTAGGCGTTGTTGTTGCCGCGCTGGGTGCGGCCGAGTTCGTCGCCGTGGCAGAGCATCGGGATGCCCTGCGACAGCAGCAGGGTGGCGATGAGGTTGCGCTGCTGACGGGCGCGCAGCTCCAGCACGGCCGCGTCGTCCGTCTCGCCCTCGACGCCGCAGTTCCAGGAGCGGTTGGTGCTCTCGCCGTCCTGGTTGCCCTCGCCGTTGGCCTCGTTGTGCTTGTCGTTGTACGAGACCAGGTCGCGCAGGGTGAAACCGTCGTGCGCGGTCACGAAGTTGACGCTGGCGCGGGGGCGGCGCCGCATGTGCGCGTACAGGTCGGACGAGCCGGTCAGCCGGGAGGCGAACTCCCCGAGCGTGTGCGGCTCGGTGCGCCAGAAGTCCCGGACGGCGTCCCGGTACATGCCGTTCCACTCCGACCACAGGGGCGGGAAGTTGCCCACCTGGTAGCCCCCCTCGCCGACGTCCCACGGCTCGGCGATCAGCTTGACGCGGCTGATCACCGGGTCCTGCTGGATGAGGTCGAAGAACGCCGACAGCCGGTCCACCTCGTGGAACTGCCGCGCCAGGGTCGCCGCCAGATCGAAGCGGAACCCGTCGACGTGCATCTCGGTGACCCAGTACCGCAGCGAGTCCATGATCAGCTGCAGTACGTAGGGGTGCCGCATCAGCAGGCTGTTGCCGGTGCCGGTGGTGTCGTAGTAGTGCTCCCAGTCGCCGTCCACCAGGCGGTAGTAGGAGGAGTTGTCGATGCCGCGGAAGGACAGGGTCGGACCCAGGTGGTTGCCCTCGGCGGTGTGGTTGTAGACCACGTCGAGGATCACCTCCAGTCCGGCCGCGTGGAGCGCCTTCACCATCGACTTGAACTCCGCGACCTGCCGGCCGCGCGTGCCGTGGGCGGCGTAGCCGTTGTGGGGGGCGAAGAAGCCGATCGTGTTGTAGCCCCAGTAGTTCGACAGGCCGCGGTCCCTCAGCACCCCGTCCTGGACGAACTGGTGCACCGGCATCAGCTCCACCGCCGTGACGCCGAGCGACCGGAGGTGCTCGACGACCGCGGGATGCGCCAGCCCGGCGTAGGTGCCGCGCAGCTCGGGAGGGACGTCGGGGTGCGTGCGGGTCAGGCCCTTGACGTGCGCCTCGTAGATCACCGTGTCCGCGTACGGCCGGCTGGGCCGGACGTCGCCGCCCCAGTCGAACGACGCGTCGGTGACCACGCCGAGCATGGTGTGCCCGGCGCTGTCGGCCGGGTCGGGGCCGTCCGGGTTCCGCTCGTACAGCGAGGGGTGGTTGTCGATCTGCCCGTCCACCGCCCTGGCGTACGGGTCGAGGAGCAGCTTGGCCGGGTTGCACCGGTGGCCCAGCGACGGGACCCACGGCCCGTGCACCCGGTAGCCGTAGCGCTGGCCGGGGCCCACGCCGGGCAGGTAGCCGTGCCAGACGAAGCCGTCGACCTCGGTGAGCGGCACCGGGGTGTGGCTGCCGTCGTCGTCGACGAGGACGAGTTCGACGCGTTCGGCGACCTCGCTGAACAGCGCGAAGTTGGTGCCCTCCCCGTCGTGGGAGGCACCGAGCGGATAGGGGTGCCCGCTCCAGGCGGACACCCCCTTCCGGGTCCGGGCCCGCCGGGTCACCGGGCCTCCTCCAGCGTGCCGTCCGACGTGCTCGTGGAACCGGCAAGCCGGGTGACCGGTACCTCGCGGGGCACGTCGAGGCCCTCGCGCAGGTTCGGGGCCGGGGTGGTCGGCACCAGCGGTTCGCGTTCGCCGGCGCGGGCGCGCTGCGAGAACCAGATGACCTTGCTGCCGGTCTCGGTGGCGCAGCAGCCCCAGCCGTCGCTCATCGCGGCGAGGTGTTCCAGGCAACCGCGCAGTTCCTGGTCCGGGCGCAGGGCGCGGTCGTTGTCACCGATGGCGGTGATGAGGTGCTGGCCGTTCCACCACATCTCGATCGAGGTGTTCCTGTCCTTGGCGTGCTCGACGATGGCCTCGAGCAGCATCCCGACGCCGCGGCAGACGGGTTCCACCAGGTTCTCCAGGTCCCAGAACCTCAGGTGAGCGGCCAGAATGCGGCTGACCTGTCCCACCCGTTGCGGGCTGACTTCCACGTCGAGGTGGTAGTAGCAGGGCACTGCGGTCTTCATCGGTTGGCTCCTCACCGCGAAGCCCCGGTCCTTCTCGCCCCTGCGGGACGAGCCCCGTGCACGGACCGTGAGCAGTCATCGCTTCTGAGTCACACTCAGCCTGAGGGCGGTAGTCCATTCGTGCAACACGAGCGCACACCTGAGGCGGGGAGCACTCCGGCGAGCACCGAAATTCGTTGAAGAACCAACAAGACGCTGCGTCGCCGAACGTGCACCATGTGTGAGAACTCGATCGCCGTTACGGGGGTCCGTGCCGCTGTGCGCACGGCCGCCGCCCGACCGTCGGGAGAACCTGCCCCCTCGAGCCCGAAAGGTGGAACGGCGCCATGCTGCTACCCGCCAGAGCCGAAGTCGCCCGGCAGTTGCGGCGTTACCGGGCCTGGGAACGCGTGATGCTCGCCGCGCCCGCCGACCGCGCGGTGCGTGCGACCTTCGAGGACTCCGGCCACACCCTCTGTGCGCTGATGGGCAAGCGCTGCGCGCGGGAGGCGGCGGACGCGGCCGAGCGGTACCTGCGCACGAACGCCGTCACCTGTCCGCAGGAAGCCCGGCCGCGGGAGGCCCGGCCGCAGGGGGCGCGTCTCCGGGAGGCACGGCCGCAGGAGGCACGGCCGCAGGAGCAGAAGGAACGGGGCCGGCCGGCCGGTGCGGTCCGGCGCAGCCCCCCGGTGGCGGACCGGCGTTCCCCGGCGGGGAGGTAGCGGCCTTCCGAGCAAGCGTGGCCCCCCTGACCGGGTCCTCAGCCCGGTTCCGAGCACGGCGGAGGTGAAGATCCATGAAGACGACCCGGGCCATCGGCCGGATCCCGGTGCGGGACGTGCGGCCGGCCGTGGAGTGCGGCCGGCGGCCGGCCAAGGCGGTCGTGGGAGAGACGTTCGAGGTCACCGCCACCGTGTTCCGCGAGGGGCACGACGCGGTGGCCGCCCACGTCGTCCTGAAGGACCCGGAGGGCCGGCCCCGGCCGTGGACGCCGATGCGGGAGCTGGCTCCCGGCACGGACCGGTGGGGCGCCGAGATCACCGCCGACGGCACGGGTCTGTGGACGTACCGCGTGGAGGCCTGGGGCGACCCGGTCGCCACCTGGCGGCACCACGCGCAGATCAAGATCCCGGCCGGGATGGACACGGAGGTCGTCCTGGAGGAGGGCGCCGAACTGTACGAGCGGGCCGCCGCCGGGATCCCGGTGGAGGCCGGACGTGCGGTGGTGCTGGCCGCGGTGGCGGCGTTGCGGGACGAGGGGCGTGCGGCGGCGGCGCGGCTGGCGGCGGCGCTGACCCCGCGGGTGGACGAGGTGCTGGCCCG
>NZ_JBFATO010000041.1:0-69057 GCF_040678355.1 Streptomyces sp. NPDC052701 | reverse complement strand
TTGTGGTTGAGCATCCGGGCTTCTTCCTGAGCCAGGACGACAACCCGCCGCGCGCGGTCGGTGAACCTCTCGAACATCGTTAATCGCTCCTCAGAAGGGTGCGGGGGCTTGGGCTCGAAGGTGCCCGGGGTCGCTGCTGACGGCTTCTCCGTCGGCGCCTTCGTCGCCGCGATACCGGGGCGGCGAATGCCGAGCGGAGGCTCGGCCGGGTGAGTAGCAGCGGAATGGCGTGACTGGTGTGGGAGCGATGAGGCTGTGGATCCGGGGCCTGCGGGAGAACGCGGCGAGCCCGGTGTGCAGGCGCGGTACATGACGGCTGCCCGTCAGTCGTCGGGCTCGCCCGCCAGCGTGCGAGCCGCGTCGAGGGCATCGTCGTCGAGACCCCAGTGACCTGCGTCTTGCTGTTGTTTGGCCTGTTCGTCGATCCAGCGATTGTGAGCTTCCCAGGCGGCCTGCTTGCTGGTACCAAGGGCCGCTCCGATCTGGGACCAGGAGGCACCGGCCCGCCGGGCCGACCGCACCGAGAGCTGACGTCCGTAAGCCGCCTTCCGGGCGATCACCTCCCCCAACGCGAGCAGCTCCAGGGCCTCCTCGCGTGTCAATGGCGCCATGTCGTCGGCGAAGCCGTCGAGCTCGTCCTCGTCGTCCGGGGGTGATGCCAGGGCGTCACGGGTGCGCAGAGTCTCGAAACGTGCCGCCGCTGACAGCAGCGTGTGCTGACGCTCAACCTCATCAGGAGTAGCCACGTCTCCACCGTGCCATCAAGCCGCCTTGACGTCAAGGCAACCTGACGTCAAGGTGCCTTTACGCCGACCGCGGCGGCGTAAAGGCACCTTGAAGGGGGCGCCGTGGCGGGGGCGGCGCCGCTCGGCGCGGGTGAATCGGCCGGACGTGGTGTGGCCGATGGGGTCAGTCGAAGACGACGACCTGCCGGATGACCTCCCCCTTTGTCAGTGCGGCCACGGCATCGTTGAGATCTTGGAAGCGCACCCGAGCGCTGATCAGGCTTTCTATGTCCAGGTGGCCGGACCGGGTGAGTTCGATGAGTTTCGGCAGATCTCGCCGGAGATCTGATCCACCGTAGACGGAAGGCCGGATGTTGCGGCTGGCGAAAAGGAGTTCGTAGGTGCTGATGTCCAGCAGGTCGTTCGGTGCTCCGGCCCCGATCACCACCACGTCGCCGCCCCGCCTCGTCAGCTCCCAGGCGTGCCTGACCGTGGCGGACCGTCCCACCGCTTCGAATACGTGATCGAACCCCCTCCCGCTGGTGAGGCTGTCCTTGATCCCCTCGGCTTCCTCGGGTGTGATCGTGTGGGTAGCACCTAGCCGGGCAGCGAGCGGGTGCTTGTGCTGAGCCGGATCGATCGCGACGATGCTCGTGGCGCCGGCGAGGCGGGCACCTTGCACCGCCGACAGGCCGACACCGCCGAGACCGATCACGGCCACCCGGTCACCCGGCCGCACCGAGCCGGTGTTGAGGACGGCTCCGACGCCGGTGGGCACACAGCAGCCGAGCAGGGCGGCCTGCTCGAAGGGGAATTCGGGGTCGATCTTGATCGCGGCCTGCCAGGGGACGACCATCTCCTCAGCCCAGGTGCCCGTGCCGGCCATGCCGAAGGCCGGGGTGCCGTGGATCTCGAAACGATGCTTGGAGAACAGGTTCTCCATGAATCCCATGCAGAGATGTACCTGCCGGTTGCGGCAGTCCTCACAGCGTCCGCAAGCCGGGATCCAGTTGATCACCACGTGATCACCGGGCGCGACGGCGGTCACCTGGTCGCCGACCTCGACCACCTCGCCCGCGCCTTCATGGCCGACAATCATGGCGCCGCCACCCCCGGGCAGTTCGCCGGAGATGAGGGAGAGATCGGAGTGGCACACCCCGGTCGCCCGAATGCGGATCTTGACCTCCTCGGGGCCGGGGCCGAGAGCCGTGACATCGTCGCGCAGCTCGATCTCGCCTTGGCCCGACTCGCGCAACACCGCAGCACGCATGCGGATCACCTCCGGATGTAGGGGACCGTTGGGTCATGGGGGGTGGGGTTCATCGTGGAATGAACCGACATCTGATTGGCCCCTCGGAACGGAGGGCCATCTTCTGGGTGAGCCGGATCTCGGTGTCGACCGCTTCCACCTCGAAGGACTGCAGAATGACTGCGATGGCCAGTACGGCTTCCAGCATCGAGAAGTACTGGCCGATGCAGGCACGCGGACCTCCACCGAAGGGGAACCATGCGTAGCGCGGCCGCTCCGCCTCTTGTTCCCGCGAGAATCGTTCGGGCTGGAAAACCTCCGGGTCCTTCCAGTACGCCGGATGGCGATGGGTGACCCAGGGGCTCAGGAAGACGATCTTTCCGGCCGGGATGCGATAGCCGTCGATCTCGGTCTCTGCCGTGGCCCGTCGGCTGATGCCGGGGGACGGTGGGTACAGCCGCATGGCCTCCTTGAGAGCCATGTGCACGTACTCCAGCTGGTCGAAGTCGTCGGCCGTGGGTGTACGGGTCCCGAGAACCCGGTCCACCTCTTCCCGCGCCCGAGCTTGTGCCTCAGGATGACGAGCGAGCAGATGGAGGGCGAACGTCATCGACGTGGCAGTGGTCTCGTGCCCGGCGAGGAAGAAGATCAGCACCTGATCGCGGATCTCTTCGGGCGATAGCTGGTCGCCAGTTCCTTCACCGGCCTTCAGAAGGAGTTCCAGCAGGTCGTTCTCGGTCTCGCGAGGGTCACGTTCCCTGATGATCCGGTCGCATACGTTGTACAGATCCCGCCGTGCGGCAGCCGCCCGCCGGTTGGCCGGAGTGGGCCAGGTGCGCGGGAACGGCAGCGGCGCGAATCCCCGTTTGAGCATGTACGCGCCCAGTAGGGGAAAGCAGCGGTCGACGACGTCGCCGGCTTCCTCGCTCGCGGCGCCGAACAGTACGCGCGTCACGACGCGTTGCGTCAGACGGGTCACCTCGGGAATGACGTCGAGAGGGTGGCATCCACCCCCTGAAAGTGATCTACGTCACTATCATTTAGGGCTACACGCTATCAAGTGCGCTCTCATTTTGAGGTACACACTCTCATTTTCACGGGTCGCCCTCAGGGGGACGGCCGCGGCTTCCTGGCCGCTTGCTGCCCTGCATATGCTCATGCAGAATCCTCAGCTACTGAATAGGCGAGGGGGAGCACGTCATGGGCGCGACCGACAGCCCTGCCGCGCGGCTGCAGGCGCTCTTCGAGGGCCACCGGCTGACGCCGACCCAGCGCCGCATCGCGCACAGCATGGTGCGGCGCGCCGCCGACGTGCCGTTCCTGTCCAGCGTGGAGCTGGCCGAGCTGGCCGGGGTCAGCCAGCCGTCCGTGACCCGCTTCGCCGTCGCCCTCGGCTTCGACGGCTACCCCGCGCTGCGCCGGCACCTGCGCGAGGTCGCGCCCGCCGAACCGGCGGCGGGGACGGCGGCGTACAACGAGTACCAGCAGGCCGTCGAGGCGGAGATCGAGAACCTGCGGCACCTGGCGCAGGCGCTGGCCGATCCCCGCCCCGTGCGGGAGGCGGGGCGGCTGCTCGCGGCCTCCCGGCCCCTGCCCGTGCTCGGGCTGCGCGCGGCGGCCGCCCAGGCGCACGGCTTCGCGTACTTCGCCGCCAAGGTCCACCCCGACGTACGGCTCCTCGGCGAGGGCGGCACGATGCTCCACGACCGCATCGACGCCGCCGTCCACGCCGGGGCGACGGCCCTGCTCTGCTTCGCGCTGCCCCGGCACCCGCGCGAGGTCCTCGACACCCTCGCCTACGCCAAGGAGGCCGGGCTGACCGTGGTCACGGTCGCCGACTCCGCCTTCGCCCCGGTCGCCAGGGTCTCGGACCTGCTGCTGCCCGCCGCCGTCGGCACCGGACTCGCCTTCGACACGGCCTGCGCGCCGATGCTGCTGGGCCGGGTCCTGCTGGAGGCCATGTGCGACGACCTGCCCGACGCCCAGGCCCGCCTGGAGGAGTTCGACGCGAAGGCGGCGGCGCGGGGGCTGTTCGTGGAGTGACGGTCGGCCCGCGCGCCCGGCTTGCGGCTTCCGTCTTCTCAGACTCGTCTCACCTTGCGCGGCTAACGTGCGTCGCCTAAGACACCTTCAGACGCTGTGCACAGCGCCTCACGACGCTTCACAGCGCTTCGACGACCTGAAGACGGGAGGCTGAACGTGACGCGCGGAGGACAGGGGCTGGCTCGGGTGGCCGTCGTCGTACGGGCCGGAGCCGCACCGCTGTGGTGGCTGGGCGTGGTCGCGGCGGGCATCGGTCTGCTGGTACCGGGACTGACCGGGCGCCGGATCGGCGTCCTGGCGGGCGCCGCGCTGTTCGTCGTGGCGACGGCCGTGGTGGCCTGTGCCCGGCGCGGGCGGTACACCGCACTGGCCCGCTCGGCCGCCCGCGCGGGCCGGCACGACGTGCTCCAGGACCGCGCGGTGAGCACCCGCAACTGGCGGCGCGGTCACCGCTGGTGGCTCCTGCTCGCCTTCCTCGCCGCCGTGGGCGGCGCCTTCGCCGTCCCCGCGGCGGGCGGCATGCTGCTGGCCGGCTGCGCGGCCGGCCTGTGGCTGAAGGCCGCCTGGATCGGCCGGCTGGAGCGGGCCCGGGAGGTCCTGCTGTGGGTGCGCGTCGACTGGCTGCGCGGGGGCGGCCGCCCGGCCGGCAAGACGGTCAGGGCGTTCCGCAGCACGGGCATCGCGGCGGGGGACGCGGCGCCGGGCGGATCGCGCAGGAGGACTCCGGCGCTGGTGTAGCCGGGTGCGCGCGGCCGGGCCTGCGTGGCCCGGCCGCGCGCGTGGCGCCGCCGGGCTCCTGGCGGGGTGTCGGTGTCCGCACCGGGTGGCTTCGTGCTCCTTGGCGGGGTGTCGGTGTCCGCGCCGGGTGGCTTCGTACCCCCCTGACGGGCGTCCGTGCCCATGCTGGGGTGGCTTCGTGCCCCCGGCGGGGTGCCGGTGTCCGTGCCGGCCGGCTTCGTGCCCCCTGACAGAGTGTCGGCGTCCGGGCTGGGCGGCTTCGCGCCCGCGCCGGTTGGCTTCGCGCCCGCGCCGGTGGGCTTCGCGCCCGCACCGGGGCGCGGAGGCGCCCGGCACGCGGCTCCGCCGGGCCGGTCCGCCCGGCCGCCGCGCGTCACCGGCCCGTGGAAGCCTCAGGGCAGGTGACCGCGGGTCAGCGCGTCCGCCCGCGCCCCTCCCGCCTCGGCCACGACCTCCTCGACCGTCTGCGCCCGCCGCACCTCGGCGAAGGCGACACCGCCCGCCCCGTCCGGCGCGAACCCATGGACCCCGGGCCGGACGAGGGAGTTGTACGCGTAGTGGTGCGCGAAGCAGTACGCCCCCGTGTCCAGCGCCGCCACGTGGTCCCCCTGCTCCAGCAGCGGCAGCTCCCGTCCCCGCGCGAGCAGGTCGCCCGCGAAGCAGGCCGGGCCGGCGACGTCCTGCACGACGGCGGGCCCCCGCTTGGGCCGCCCCCCGCCGTCATGGGCGGCGATCCGCAGCGGCCAGCTCTGCGGCGCGTACACCGTCCGCGTGACGACCTGCACGCCCGCGTGCGTCACCGCGACCGGGCGCCCGCCCGCGCTCTTGGTGTACTCGACCCGCGCCACCACCGTGCCGTGCTTGGCCAGCAGCGACCGCCCGAACTCGGTGACCAGCCCGTACCGCCCGTCGAACAGGCCCGGCACCGTCCCGGCGAGCATCCGCGCGTACTGCGCGTACGTCGGTGCCGTCGCCTCCGAGGCGAAGTTCACCGGCAGCCCGCCGCCGATGTCGACGGTGTCGACCTGGTGGCGCCCGGCGCGCCGGTTGATCTCCTCCGCGAGCGCGTACGTCTCCGCGACGCCCCGTGCCATCAGGGACAGCGGGACGCCCTGCGAGCCGGTGTGCGTGTGCAGCCGGGTCAGCCACGGCCGGTCCAGGTACGCCCGGACGACCCATTCCCGGGCCCCCTCGTCGCGCAGCGCCACCCCGAACTTCGAAGTCGCCGTCGCCGTGGACAGCGCCTCGATGGAGCCCGCGCCGACCTGCGGGTTCACCCGGATGCCGATCGGGGAGGGGATCCCGCCCGCCCGAGCGGAGCCGGGAGGTCCGGACAGGCCCGCGGCGGAGCGCGCCAGCCCGTCGACGCGGTGCAGCTCCTGCGGATTGTCCACGTTGACGGCGATGCCCAGCGCCAGGGCCTCCCGCAGCTCGGCGGGTGTCTTGGCGGGGGAGTCGAGGACCGTCCGGGCCGGCGGCACCCCGGCCGCCCGTGCCAGCGCCAGCTCGCCCGGGCTCGCCACCTCCGCGCCGATGCCCTCCTCGTGCAGCAGCCGCAGCACCGGCACCAGCGGGGTCGCCTTCACCGCGAAGGCGTGCAGCACCGGCGTGCCGGGCGCCGTCACCGCGTCGAACGCCGCCTTCAGCTCCGCCGCCGACTCCCGGATGCCGATGACGTCGAGGAGGCCGACGACGGGGCTGCCGGGACCGAGCAGCCCCTGCTCCACGGCGGCCCGCACCGCCCCGTCCCGCCGCGCCGTCCGCCCGGCGCCCGGACCGCCGGCCCGGTCGCCGCCCTCGCCGCCCATCGCATTCCCCGTCCCGCCGGTGCGTGCGTCCATGCGTCCAGCCAAACACCCGCGGCCCGCCCGCGACGACACCCCGATGTGTTGACTAGCTCTATTCATCAAGTCAGGATGTGAATAGCCGCAGCAACAATCCGCCGGGAGCACCCACCAGGAGGCAGACCATGTCAGGACCCCGCCCCGTTCGAGCACCGCGCGGCACGGAACTGAGCGCCCTGGGATGGCAGCAGGAAGCCGCCCTGCGGATGCTGCAGAACAACCTCGACCCGGAAGTCGCCGAACACCCCGACAAGCTCGTCGTCTACGGCGGCACGGGGAAGGCGGCGCGCGACTGGCGGTCCTTCGACGCGATGGTCCGCACGCTGCGGACCCTCAAGCAGGACGAGACGATGCTCGTCCAGTCGGGCCGCCCGGTCGGCGTCATGCAGACCCACGAGTGGGCGCCGCGCGTGCTCATCGCCAACTCCCACCTCGTCGGCGACTGGGCCACCTGGGAGGAGTTCCGCCGCCTGGAGGCCCTCGGCCTGACCATGTACGGGCAGATGACCGCCGGCTCCTGGATCTACATCGGCACCCAGGGCATCCTCCAGGGCACCTACGAGACGTTCGCCGCCGTCGCCGCGAAGAGGTTCGGCGGCACGCTCGCCGGGACGATCACCCTGACCGCCGGCCTCGGCGGCATGGGCGGCGCCCAGCCGCTTGCCGTGACGATGAACGGCGGTGTCGCGATCTGCGTCGACTGCGACCCGCGTGCCATCGAGCGCCGCATCGAGCACCGCTACCTGGACGTGCGGGCCGACTCCCTCGACCACGCCCTCCGGCTCGCCGTCGAGGCCCGGGACCGGCGCAGGCCCCTGTCCGTCGGCGTCCTCGGCAACGCCGCCGAACTCCTCCCGCAGCTCCTCGCCGCGGGCGCCCCCGTCGACATCGTCACCGACCAGACCTCGGCCCACGACCCGCTGGCCTACCTCCCCCTGGGCGTGGAGTTCGAGGACATGGCCTCCTACGCCGCCAAGGACCCGGCCGGCTTCACCACCCGCGCCCGCGAGTCCATGGCCCGGCACGTCGAGGCCATGGTCGGCTTCCTGGACGCCGGCGCCGAGGTCTTCGACTACGGCAACTCCATCCGGGGAGAGGCCGAACTCGCCGGATACGACCGGGCGTTCGCCTTCCCCGGCTTCGTGCCCGCCTACATCCGCCCGCTGTTCTGCGAGGGCAAGGGCCCCTTCCGCTGGGCCGCCCTGTCCGGCGACCCGGCCGACATCGCGAAGACCGACAGGGCCGTCCTCGACCTCTTCCCGGAGAACGAGTCCCTGGCCCGCTGGATCCGCATGGCCGGCGAGCGCGTCCACTTCCAGGGCCTGCCCGCCCGGATCTGCTGGCTCGGCTACGGCGAGCGCGACAAGGCCGGTGAGCGCTTCAACGACATGGTCGCCGGCGGCGAACTGTCCGCGCCCGTCGTCATCGGCCGCGACCACCTCGACTGCGGCTCCGTCGCCTCCCCGTACCGCGAGACCGAGGGCATGCTCGACGGCTCCGACGCGATCGCCGACTGGCCGCTGCTGAACGCCATGGTCAACGTGGCCTCCGGGGCGTCCTGGGTCTCCCTCCACCACGGCGGCGGCGTCGGCATCGGGCGCTCCATCCACGCCGGACAGGTGACCGTCGCCGACGGCACGAAGCTGGCCGGCGAGAAGATCCGCCGCGTGCTGACCAACGACCCCGGCATGGGCGTCGTCCGGCACGTCGACGCCGGGTACGACCTCGCGGAGTCGGTCGCCCGGGAGCGGGGCGTGCGGGTGCCGATGCGCGAGGGCGACGGAGCGGTCGGCGGGAGCGGCGAGACGGTCGGCGGGAGCGGCGGGACGGCCCGCGCGGGCGGCGGGACGGCCCGCGAAAGCAGCGGGACGGCCCGCGAGGCCGACGGCGCGATCCGCGAGGGTGACGGCGCGTGAGCTTCCACAGCATGTGGGCGGAGCTGCTGCCGGTCGGCCGCAGCTCCGCCTCCGGCGGGTACCGCCGCTTCGCCTGGACCGGGGCCGACGCCGAGTGCCGTGCCTGGTTCCGGGCGCAGGCCGAATCCCGCGGCCTGCGCTACGAGGTCGACCGGAACGGCAACCAGTGGGCCTGGCTCGGAGACCCCGCCGAGGGGGACGCCGTCGTCACCGGGTCGCACCTGGACTCCGTACCGGACGGCGGGGCCTTCGACGGGCCCCTCGGGGTCGTGTCGGCCTTCGCCGCCCTGGACGAACTGCGCGGCAGGAACGCGCAGTGGCGCAAGCCCCTGGGCATCGTCAACTTCGGCGACGAGGAGGGCGCCCGGTTCGGCCTCGCCTGCGTCGGGTCGCGGCTGACCGCCGGGCAGCTCACCCGCGAGCAGGCGCACCGGCTCACCGACGGCGACGGGCGCACGCTGCCGCAGGTCATGGAAGCCGCCGGACACGACCCGGACGCCATCGGGCCGGACCCGCAGCGGCTCGCCCGCATCGGCGCCTTCGTCGAACTCCACGTCGAACAGGGCCGCGCCCTGGACCTGTCCGGCGACCGGGTCGGCGTCGCCGGCGCCATCTGGCCGCACGGGCGGTGGCGGTTCGACTTCCGGGGCGAGGCCAACCACGCCGGCACCACCCGCCTCGCCGACCGGCGCGACCCGATGCTGTCCTACGCCGAGACCGTGCTCGCCGCCCGCCGCGAGGCGCACCTCGCCGGTGCCGTCGCCACCTTCGGCAAGGTCGCCGTCGAACCGAACGGCGTCAACGCCGTCCCCTCCCTGGTGCGCGGCTGGCTCGACTCCCGCGCGCCCGACCAGGGCGCCCTCGACACCGTCGTCACCGGCATCGAGAAGGCGGCCCGCGCCCACGCGCGGGAGCACGGCGTCGGCCTGGACGTCGTCCGCGAGTCGTTCACCCCCGTCGTCGAGTTCGACCACGCGCTGCGCGACGAACTCGCCCGCATCCTCGGCAAGGACGCCGGCCTCAAGGTGCCCGTCCTCGGCACCGGCGCCGGACACGACGCGGGGATCCTGTCCGGGAGCGTCCCGACCGCCATGCTCTTCGTGCGCAACCCCACGGGCGTCTCGCACTCCCCGGCCGAGTTCGCCGCCGAGGACGACTGCGTGGCCGGCGTCCTCGCCCTCGCCGACGTACTGGAAGGACTGGCGTGCAGGTGACACCGACGACCTTCTGGCTGGAACACGCCTGGCTCGGCACTCTCCCCCGAGTTCTCGGCTCCGCTCGAACAGGGGGGACCCCCATCGAGCCGGGCGTCGCCCTCGACGTCCGCGACGGCCGCATCGCCGCCGTGCGGACCGGCGTGCCCGCCCCGCCGCCCGGCGCCGAGATCCTGCGCGGACTGACGCTCCCCGGCCTCGCCAACGCGCACAGCCACGCCTTCCACCGCGCCCTGCGCGGCACCGTCCAGGTCGGCTCCGGCACCTTCTGGACCTGGCGCGAGGTCATGTACGCGGTCGCCGACCGGCTGACCCCCGACACGTACCACGACCTCGCCCGCGCCGTGTACGCCGAGATGGCGCTGGCCGGCATCACCTGCGTCGGCGAGTTCCACTACGTCCACCACGCCCCCGGCGGCACCCCCTACGCCGACCCCAACGCGATGGGGGAGGCGCTGATCGCGGCCGCCGCCGAAGCCGGCATCCGCATCACCCTCCTGGACACCGCCTACCTCTCCGCCGGCTTCGGACAGCCGCCCAACGCCCACCAGCTCCGCTTCTCCGACGGGACGGCGGACGCCTGGGCCGCACGCTGTGCACTTCTCGAGGAACGGGATCACGCACGGATCGGAGCGGCGATCCACTCCGTACGGGCCGTGCCCGCCGACCAGCTGACGACCGTGGCGCGGTGGGCCGAGGAGCGGCGGGCCCCGCTGCACGTGCACCTGTCCGAGCAGACCGCGGAGAACGACGCCTGCCGGGAGGTCCACGGCCGCACCCCGGCGCGGCTCCTCGCCGACCACGGCGTGCTCGGACCGCGCACCACCGGTGTCCACAACACGCACCTCACGGACGAGGACATCGCGTTGATCGGCGGATCCGGCACCGGCACCTGCATGTGCCCCACCACCGAACGCGACCTCGCCGACGGCATCGGACCCGCCGTCGCCCTGCAGCGGGCGGGCTCCCCGCTCTCCCTCGGCTCCGACAGCCACGCCGTCGTCGACCTGTTCGAAGAGGCCCGCGCGATGGAGCTGAACGAGCGCCTGCGCAGCCGCACCCGGGGACACTGGACGGCCGCGGCCCTGCTGCGGGCCGCCACCGCCGACGGCCACGCCGCCCTCGGCTGGGCGGACGCGGGGACCCTGGAGCCCGGCGCGCTCGCCGACCTCACGACGATCGCGCTCGACTCGGTCAGGACGGCAGGGCCGCTTCCGCGGCTCGGTGCCGAGACGGCCGTATTCGCCGCGTCGGCAGCGGACGTGTCGCATACGGTCGTCGGAGGCCGGCACGTGGTGCGGGACGGGCTGCACACCCTCGTGCCGGAGGTGCCGAAGGCCCTCGCGGACGCCGTCGCAGCGCTGCGCGGATGAGCGCGGGCCGCCTGTCCGCGCGGCCCGTCTCCGCCCCCGAACCCGACCCCACCGCCGACCAGGCCAGCAAGGACGCCATGAGCAACGCGACGACCGTCAGCCCCGACCACTGCGCGAGCACCGCCAGCACGCTCATCACCAACATCGCCGTTCTGGTCACCAACGACCCCTCCCTCGGTGACTGTTCCCCCCTCGGACTGATCCAGGACGCGGCCGTCGTCATCGAGGGCGACCGCGTCGCGTGGACCGGTGGATCAAGCAAAGCACCCGCCACTGACAACCGGGTCGACGCCGGCGGCCGGGCGGTCCTCCCCGGCTTCGTCGACTCCCACTCCCACCTGGTCTTCGCGGGCGACCGCACCGAGGAGTTCAACGCCCGCATGTCCGGCCGCCCCTACAGCGCGGGCGGCATCCGGACGACGGTCGCCGCCACCCGCGCCGCGACCGACGCGGAACTGGAGGCCAACCTCACCCGTTACCTCGGCGAGGCGCTCCGCCAGGGCACCACCACCTTCGAGACCAAGTCCGGCTACGGCCTGACCGTCGCCGACGAGTCCCGCGCCCTGCGCATCGCCGCCCGCCACACCGACGAGGTCACCTACCTCGGCGCCCATGTCGTCCCCCCGGACTTCGCCGACGACCCGGCCGGCTACGTCGCCCTCGTCACCGGCGAGATGCTCGACGCCTGCGCCCCGTACGCCCGCTGGATCGACGTCTTCTGCGAGAAGGGCGCCTTCGACGGCGACCAGGCGCGCGCCGTCCTCACCGCGGGGAGGGCCAGGGGCCTGCACCCCCGCGTCCACGCCAACCAGCTCTCCCACGGCCCCGGCGTGCAGCTCGCCGTCGAACTGGACGCGGCCAGCGCCGACCACTGCACCCACCTCACCGACGCCGACGTCGACGCCCTGGCGCACAGCCGGACGGTGGCCACGCTCCTGCCCGGCGCCGAGTTCTCCACCCGCGCCCGGTGGCCCGACGCCCGCCGCCTGCTCGACGCGGGGGTGACGGTGGCGCTGTCCACGGACTGCAATCCGGGGTCGTCCTTCACGTCCTCCGTCCCCTTCTGCATCGCCCTCGCCGTAAGGGACATGGGCATGACCCCCGACGAGGCGGTGTGGTCGGCCACGGCGGGCGGGGCCGCGGCCCTGCGCCGCACCGACATCGGCCGCCTCACGCCGGGCGCGTACGCCGACCTGACCCTCCTGGACGCCCCGAGCCACGTCCACCTGGCCTACCGGCCGGGCGTTCCGCTGGTCGGCGGAGTGTGGCGGCGGGGCGTGCGGGTGGTCTGACGGGCACACCGCGGACCGGCCCCGCGCCGCGGAGCCAGGCCCTGACACGGAGGCTCCCGGACACGACACGGAGATCTCCGGACACGACACGGCCGGGCGCCCGCCGCCCGGCCGGCATCCGCCGCCCGGACCCGCGGGCCCGGCGCCCGGCACCGGCGGGCGCCCGGCGCCCGTCCGCCGCCCCCGGGCGGGCGGCGACCACCGCCGCCCGGGGAGCCGTCGTCACTCCTCGACCGTCAGCCCCTTGCGCAGCCGCGCCAGGGTGCGCGACAGCAGGCGCGACACGTGCATCTGCGAGATGCCGAGCTCCTCGCCGATCTCGGACTGGGTCATCCCCGCCACGAACCGCAGCGACAGGATCCTGCGGTCCCGAGGGGGCAGTTCGGCGATCAGCGGCTTCAACGACTCGACGTACTCGATGCCTTCGAGCCCGTGGTCCTCGTAGCCGATCCGGTCCGCGAGCGCGCCCTCGGTGTCGTCCTCCTCGGGCTGGGCGTCCAGGGACGAGGCCGTGTAGGCGTTCGACGCCGCCATGCCCTCGACGACCTCCTCGTTGGAGATGCCGAGGCGCTCGGCCAGTTCGGCCACCGTCGGGGCGCGGTCGAGCTTCTGGGCCAGCTCGTCACCGGCCTTGGCCAGGTCGAGCCGGAGCTCCTGCAGCCGGCGCGGGACGCGCACGGACCACGAGGTGTCGCGGAAGAAGCGCTTGATCTCGCCGATGATGGTCGGCATCGCGAAGGTGGGGAACTCGACGCCGCGGGAGAGTTCGAAGCGGTCGATCGCCTTGATCAGGCCGATGGTGCCGACCTGGATGATGTCCTCCATCGGCTCGCTGCGCGAGCGGAAGCGGGAGGCGGCGAACTTGACCAGGGCGAGGTTGAGCTCGACGAGCGTGTTGCGCACGTACGAGTACTCGCGGGTGCCTTCCTCCAGCGACTCCAGGCGCTCGAAGAGGGTCTTGGACAGGGCCCGTGCGTCGACCGCGCCCACCTCGTCGTACGGGGGGATGTCCGGAAGTCCGGCGAGCAGGTCGTCCGGTGTGACGAACACCTCGCCCTGCTCGATGGGACCCGGATGTTCCGGAAGGGGTGTCGACGTCGCTTCACGGGTAGGCGATGCGTCGAGCCGGGGTGACATGATGTCCTCCATCGTTCTCGGCATATGGCTGCCGAAGCCAGTACGTGCACTGCGGTGTGCGGCGCCTCCAAAGCCGGCCGTGTCGGGTACGTGTCCTTACTAGCCCTACCCGCTCTCCCGAGCCCGCCGCAAGTGCATTCTGTTGATATATGTCCGTTTGTGAGTGATTGTTCGGGTGTCGGAGCGTGTGGAGAAGGCGTAGTGTTCGAGGGCGTCAGCAAGCAGCCACGACGTCGGGAGAGAGAGACGGCATGGACCGCGGGACGGTCGGCAGCGCACAGTCGGGCCGGCTTCTGGTGGAGGTGCGAGAAGAGGGCCTCAGTGCCGTCGTGACCCCGGCGGGTGAGTTGGACCACCACACCGCCGATCTGTTGCGCGAGCCACTCGAGGACTGCCTCGCCAAGGGCTTCAAGCGACTCGTCATCGACTGCACACGTCTGGAGTTCTGCGACTCCACCGGACTCAACGTGCTGCTCGGCGCGCGGCTGAAGGCCGAGGCCGCCGGGGGCGGGGTGCATCTCGTGGGGATGCAGCCGGTCGTCGCGCGGGTGTTCGAGATCACGGGGGCCGATGCCGTTTTCACTGTCCACGACACCCTTGAGGCCGCCCTGGCCGACGAGGCCGGCTGACCTCGCGGGCGGGTCGTCGCCATGCCTCGGCCGCACCCCGCGGGACCGGTGTTCTTCCCGGACCCGGTTTTCGTGCCGAATACAGGGGTGTTCCACCGGTCGGGTCGGGCAGGAGACATCCTGAACCCGTCGGCCGCCGGGTGGCGGGGACACCGCGAACCGACACGCCGCGCACGGCGTGACCGACTGTGTACTGACCTTGTGAATATGAATTGGTGAATCGGTGAGGTGAAGCGCTGATGAGCACCACCCGGCCCTATCCGCCGGGCGACCGCGGTCCGGAGCCCAGCGGCGCTTCCGGGACACCCCGGGGCGGCGTACCGGTGTCCGGTGCGTCCGCGGCGGGCGGGGGAGCACCGTTCGGGGCGGCCGGCAAGGGCCGGAGCGTGCCGTCCGGGGCGGCTGACGGGGGCGCGGGCGCGCCCGCCGAAGCGGTCGCGGCACCCCCCAAGAGCCGCCAGGCCCGCCGGCTGAGCTTCGACGACCAGAGCGGCGTCGTCCCGCTCGCCCGCGACTTCACCCGCCAGGCGCTGTACGCGTGGGACTGGCTGCCCGCCGACACCGCCGACCAGCGGGCCGCCGCCGAGGACGTGCTGCTCGTCGTCTCCGAACTGGTCACCAACGCCTGCCTGCACGCCGAGGGACCGGACGAGCTGCGGATCTCCTGCGACAACAAGGTGATCCGCGTCGAGGTCTCCGACCGGGGCACCGGTCAGCCGGCCCCGCGCACCCCGCACCGGGCGGGACGGCCCGGCGGCCACGGCATGTTCATCGTGCAGCGGCTCTGCCTGGACTGGGGAGTCGTACGGACCCCCGGGGTCGCGGGCAAGACCGTGTGGGCGGAGCTGGGGGCTCCCGCGTAGGGTCCGCGCAGGCCGCACCCGGCTTCCGCGGCCCGGGCCGGGCGCCCGACGGCGTCCGCGAACGGCACGAGGGCCACCGCACCCGGGTGAGTGCGACGGCCCTCGCGGGCCGGGCCCGGCCCGGCCGGCGACGTCTCAGCGGACGTCGCCCATGAGCTCCTTGACCTTGTTGCGGTACATCCACACCGCGCCGCCGGCGACCACGGCGAGCGTGGCCTCCAGGGCCACCACGCCCGTCTTGTTCAGGTCGACGCCGGCGATGGAGAGCAGACCGGTCGTGGCGTCACCGGCGGTGACGGCCAGGAACCAGACGCCCATCATCTGGGAGGCGTACTTGGCCGGGGCCATCTTCGTGGTGACCGACAGGCCGACCGGGGAGAGCAGCAGCTCGCCGACGGTCTGGACGAAGTAGATCGCCACCAGCCACAGCGCGGCCGCCTTGTGGCCGCCGTCCGCGATGGCCAGCGGAGCCAGGAAGAGGAAGAAGGACACGCCGACCAGGGTCAGGCCCGAGGCGAACTTCACGATCGTGCCGGGCTCCTTGCCGCGCCGGTTCAGCGCCAGCCAGAACCAGGCGAAGACCGGGGCCAGCGCCATGATCAGGACCGGGTTGACCGACTGGTACCAGGAGACCGGGAACTCCCAGCCGAGGACGCTGTTCTCGGCGGAGGAGTCGGCGAACAGGGCCAGCGTCGAGGCGCCCTGGTCGTAGATCATCCAGAAGACGGCCGCGGCGACGAAGAACCAGATGTACGCCGACATCTTGGACTGCTCGGGGCGGTCCAGCTCCCTGTCGCGCTTGATGCGGACCAGGACCAGGGTCGGGATGATCACACCGAGCAGGGTCAGCGGGACCAGGACCCAGTTCAGCGTGTAGTGGCCGGAGAAACCGAGGACCGTGTAGGCGACGGCGGCGATGCCCGCCCAGAGCGCGGCCTTGCGCAGGGTCGAGGCCTTCTCGTCGGCGGACAGCGGCTTCGGGACGACGCTGGAGTGCGGGTCCAGGTGGCGGCTGCCGAGCAGGAACTGCGCGAGGCCCAGCGCCATGCCGAGGGCGGCGAGCGCGAAGCCCAGGTGCCAGTCGACGCTCTCGCCGACGGTGCCGATCACCAGCGGCGCGGCGAAGGCGCCGAGGTTGATGCCCATGTAGAAGACGGTGAAGCCGCCGTCGCGGCGCGGGTCGTCCGGGCCGTCGTAGAGGTGGCCGACCATCGTGGAGATGTTGGCCTTGAGCAGGCCCGAGCCGATGGCGACCAGGGCGAGGCCCGCGTAGAAGGTGCCCGAGGAGGGCAGCGCCAGCGTGAGGTGGCCGAGCATGATGACCGTGCCGGCGACGGCGACGGTCTTGCGGGGACCCCAGACCCGGTCGCCGAACCAGCCGCCCGGCATCGCGAGCAGGTACACCAGCGACACGTACACCGAGTAGATCGCGGTCGCGGTGCCGGCGCTCAGGTGCAGGCCGCCCGGAGCGACGAGATACAGCGGGAGCAGAGCCCTCATGCCGTAGTAGGAGAAGCGCTCCCACATCTCGGTCATGAAGAGGGTGGCCAGTCCGCGGGGGTGGCCGAAGAAGGTCCGCTCGGAGCCGGGGGTGCCCGGGGTGACCGAGTCCTTCGTCAGGCTGGACGCCATGGTCGATCCTTGCTGGTCGGGACGCGCCGCACGAGGGTGCGCGCCCGGTGGGGGCGGCCGGCACCGGCGGGCCGTGCCGAACCACCCCACGCCCAGGGGAGTCCGCTCCGGGTCACGGAGCGGCGGACGGCGTCCACCGGGATCCACGCCTCTACGCGCGTCGATGCGCTGCGAGGCCCGGCCACAGGTCATTGCGTGAAGGGCCGGCCGGAACCGGCCCGCACACGAAAGAGACCCCCAGCGTCGAATGCCGCCGAAGGTCCCCACGGTGCAACAGGCGTTGATTCACCATACGGCAGGACACCACCGGATATAAAAGGACTTGAGACATGGATCACAGGTTTCAAGGGAACCGTAGGCGCTGATTCGAAGGTCGATCACAGGATCGCACCCCACAGGCGGAGGTTCGCACCAGGAAGCCCGAAGGTAAGAAGCAGGTGTGCCGACGGTGAGAACCGGGGTTTTCGATCACACCTCGGCCCCCGCCGCGGCGGGACTACCATCACTTCATGACCCGAGTACTGCTCGCCGAGGACGACGCGTCCATCTCGGAACCGCTGGCCCGCGCCCTGCGCCGGGAGGGGTACGAGGTCGAGGTACGCGAGGACGGACCCACCGCGCTGGACGCCGGGATGCAGGGCGGCGTGGACCTGGTGGTGCTCGACCTGGGACTGCCCGGCATGGACGGGCTGGAGGTGGCCCGGCGGCTGCGCGCCGAGGGGCACACCGTGCCGGTCCTCATCCTGACCGCGCGCGCCGACGAGGTGGACACCGTCGTCGGACTCGACGCGGGCGCCGACGACTACGTCACCAAGCCGTTCCGGCTCGCCGAGCTGCTCGCCCGGGTCCGTGCCCTGCTGCGGCGCGGCGCCGCCGAGCCGCAGCAGCCGCCCGCCACGCACGGCGTGCGCATCGACGTCGAGTCGCACCGCGCCTGGATGGGCGACGAGGAGCTGCAGCTCACCGCCAAGGAGTTCGACCTGCTGCGGGTCCTGGTGCGGGACGCCGGGCGGGTCGTCACGCGGGACCAGCTCATGCGCGAGGTCTGGGACACCAC
Organism: Streptomyces sp. NPDC052701; assembly: GCF_040678355.1. NCBI lineage: Bacteria > Bacillati > Actinomycetota > Actinomycetes > Kitasatosporales > Streptomycetaceae > Streptomyces > Streptomyces sp. NPDC052701. Next base: position 51,345 of record NZ_JBFATO010000041.1, on the reverse strand, counting down.
CTGGTGGTCGTCGACCAAGACCCTCGACATGCACATCTCCTGGCTGCGCAAGAAGCTCGGGGACGACGCGGCCAACCCCCGTTACATCGCCACCGTGCGCGGCGTGGGGTTCCGCTTCGAGAAGAGCTGAGCCCCGCCGGGGTTCGTGTCGGGAAGGGCCGGACCCCGCGCAGGGTGTTCCCCGGCTGATTCGGGTGAGAGGTCATGCGCCGTCGACTGATCCAGTCCACGCTCGCCGTGGTACTCGTCGTGATCGCCGTCTTCGGCGTCTCCCTCGTCATCGTCGAGACCCGGACGATCAGCAACAGCGCCCAGGACCGGGTGGAGTCCGAGGCGGTCCGGCTGGCCAGCATCGTGGACAGCCGGCTGCTGATCGCGGAGCACGTCGACGCGGAGGTGCTGCGCGGCCAGATCACGCAGGACCGCTACGCCGTGATCAGGATCCCGGAGCGGCGGCCCATCGAGATCGGCACCAGGCCCGACGGCGACGTCATCAGCGCCACGGCCCCGGGCGAGGAGGGCGAGACCGTCACCGTCCAGGAGCCGCGTTCCTCGGTGACCCGGGAGGTCGGCCGTACGCTGACGATCATCGTGCTGGTCGCGCTGCTGGCGGTGATCGCCGCGGTGGTGCTGGCCATCCGCCAGGCCAACCGGCTGGCCTCCCCGCTGACCGACCTGGCGGAGACCGCCGAACGCCTCGGCTCGGGAGACCCGCGCCCGCGGCACAAGCGCTACGGCGTGCCGGAACTGGACCGGGTCGCGGACGTGCTGGACGCCTCCGCCGAGCGCATCGCGCGCATGCTCACCGCCGAGCGGCGGCTGGCCGCCGACGCCTCCCACCAGCTGCGCACACCGCTGACGGCGCTGTCGATGCGGCTGGAGGAGATCACCCTCACCGAGGACCTGCACACGGTGAAGGAGGAGGCGACCATCGCGCTGACGCAGGTGGAGCGGCTGACGGACGTGGTCGAGCGGCTGCTGACGAACTCCCGCGACCCGCGCACCGGCTCCGCCGTCACCTTCGACCTCGACGAGGTCATCCAGCAGCAGCTCGCCGAGTGGCGGCCGGCGTACCGCAGCGCGGGACGGGCCATCGTCAGCTCGGGGAAACGGCACCTGCAGGCGGTGGGGACGCCGGGGGCGGTCGCGCAGGTGCTGGCCGCGCTGATCGAGAACTCGCTGATGCACGGAGGCGGGACGGTGGCGCTGCGCACGCGGGTCACCGGGAACCAGGCGGTCATCGAGGTGACGGACGAGGGACCCGGCGTGCCCGCGGACCTCGGGGCGCGGATCTTCGAGCGGGCGATCAGCGGCCGCAACTCCACCGGCATCGGGCTGGCGGTGGCGCGGGACCTGGCCGAGGCGGACGGCGGCCGGCTGGAGATGCTCCAGGCCAAGCCGGCGGTGTTCGGGCTGTTCCTGTCGCGTACGCCGCCGTCGGAGAAGACGGACGGGGGCGGGCCGACGGTCCGCTAGGGCCTGTCGTTCGGATCGGGCCGGCTGTGAGGTGCGGCACATCTCAGCCGACCCGAGCGGGGCCTGGTGCGTGCAGGTGCAAGGCGGAAGAGAGAGTCGACGCGCAGCGTCGGCGGCCGACGGCAACGCCGCGGATGTGCGTGCCGGGCCCCGCGACGCCGGGGTGATCCGAACGACAGGGCCCGGGCCCCGGGTTCCGGGGCCTTACGGGACCCGCTGCCCCGCCCCGGGCTTCTCCCGGGCCTTCCTCCTCAGGAACGATTCCGCGTCGGCCACCGCGCCCGCGGACGGCAGTGCGCGGAACACCCAGGTGCGGTAGGACCAGAAGCGGAACAGGGTCGCGATGCCGATGCCGAGGAACTTGAAGACGTTGTTCTGGAGCGGGCTGTTCCAGCCGAAGCCGTACGTCGCGACGTACAGGACGCCGTTCTCGATCACCAGGCCGGCCACGCTGAACAGCAGGAACAGGGAGAGCTCCCGCGTGCGGCCGCTCTTGTCGCGGTCCCGGTAGGCGAAGTAGCGGAAGCCCAGGTAGTTGAAGACGATGGCGACCACGGTCGCGACGACGCTCGCCCGCACCACCTGGAGGTCGGTCGTGTGCCGCACCAGGTTGAACACGCCGAGGTTGACGAGCAGGCCGGCGCCGCCCACCGCGCCGAACTTGGCGAGCTCGCGCACCAGCCGGTCGACGCGCTGCCGTACGGCGCTCGGGGGCGCCGGGCGGGGCCCCGAGGAACCATGTCCCATGGTCGTGCAGGCCCCCGTCCGTCGGTCGGCGTCAACCCAGCCATGCTAACCACCCACCCGCGCGATCTTCCTGCGGACGGGCGCGCGGGGGCCGGGGAACGTCCGGGAAGGGCGGGAAACCGACCCCCGCGCCACGGCCGATACCCTAGGGGTGTGACATTTCCGGTAGTCGGCATGGTCGGCGGAGGCCAGCTCGCTCGTATGACCCACGAGGCGGGCATCCCGCTCGGCATCAGGTTCAAGCTCCTCAGTGACACTCCTCAGGACTCCGCGGCGCAGGTCGTGAACGACGTCGTCATCGGCGACTATCGCGACCTGGAGACGCTGCGCGCCTTCGCACGCGGCTGTGACGTGATCACCTTCGATCACGAGCACGTGCCCACCGAGCACCTGCGGGCCCTGGAGGCGGACGGCATCCCCGTGCGCCCGGGCCCGGACGCGCTCGTGCACGCCCAGGACAAGGGCGTGATGCGCGCGAAGCTCACCGCGATCGGCGTGCCGTGCCCGCGGCACCGCATCGTCTCCGATCCGGACGACGTGGCCGCCTTCGCCGCGGAGGGGGACGGCTTCCCGGTCGTCCTCAAGACCGTCCGAGGTGGCTACGACGGCAAGGGCGTGTGGGTGGTGGACTCCGTCGAGGAGGCCGCCGAGCCCTTCCGCGCCGGTGTGCCCGTCCTCGCCGAGGAGAAGGTCGACTTCGTGCGCGAGCTCGCCGCCAACGTCGTGCGCTCGCCGCACGGGCAGGCCGTGGCCTACCCGGTCGTGGAGTCGCGGCAGGTGAACGGCGTCTGCGACACGGTGATCGCCCCCGCCCCCGGCCTCGACGAGTCCCTCGCCCTGCAGGCCGAGCGGATGGCCCTGGACATCGCCAAGGAGCTCGGCGTGGTCGGCCACCTCGCCGTCGAGCTGTTCCAGACCCGCGACGGCCGCATCCTCGTCAACGAGCTCGCGATGCGCCCGCACAACTCGGGCCACTGGACGATGGACGGCGCGATCACCTCCCAGTTCGCCAACCATGTCCGGGCCGTCCTGGACCTGCCGCTCGGCGACCCGCGCCCGCGCGCGAAGTGGACGGTGATGGTCAACGTCCTCGGCGGCGACTACCCGGACATGTACTCCGCGTACCTGCACTGCATGGCCCGCGACCCCCGGCTGAAGATCCACATGTACGGCAAGGACGTGAAGCCCGGCCGCAAGGTCGGCCACGTCAACACCTACGGCGACGACCTGGACGACGTGCTGGAGCGCGCCCGTCACGCAGCCGGTTACCTGAGAGGCACGATCACCGAATGAGCCCCGCCCACCCGTCGCCCGGCCACAGTCCCTCGGCGAGCGCCGACGCGCGCCCCCTTCCCCTGGTGGGCATCGTCATGGGGTCGGACTCCGACTGGCCCGTCATGGAGGCGGCGGCCAAGGCCCTCGACGAGTTCGAGGTCGGCTACGAGGTCGACGTCGTCTCCGCGCACCGGATGCCGCGCGAGATGATCGCGTACGGGGAGCAGGCCGCCGGGCGCGGGCTGAAGGTGATCATCGCCGGGGCGGGCGGCGCCGCCCACCTGCCCGGCATGCTCGCCTCCGTCACCCCGCTGCCGGTCATCGGCGTGCCCGTGCCGCTGAAGTACCTCGACGGCATGGACTCCCTGCTGTCGATCGTGCAGATGCCGGCCGGCGTCCCGGTCGCGACCGTCTCCGTCGGCGGTGCCCGCAACGCGGGTCTGCTCGCGGCCCGGATCCTCGCCGCGCACGACGAGGACCTCCTGCAGCGGATGCGCGACTTCCAGCAGGACCTGAACGACCAGGCCACCGAGAAGGGCAGGCGACTGCGGTCCAAGGTCGAGGGCGCGGGCAGCGGCTTCGGCTTCGGAAAGTGACGCCCGTGACCTCCCTCGACGAGGCCCGCGCGCTGCTGGCCGAGTTCCCCGTCGCCGACGGGCACAACGACCTGCCCTGGGCGCTGCGCGAGCAGGTCCGCTACGACCTCGACGCCCGGGACATCTCCGTCCGCCAGGGCGCCTGGCTGCACACCGACCTCCCGCGGCTGCGCGAGGGCGGGGTCGGCGCGCAGTTCTGGTCGGTGTACGTCCCCGCGGACTCGCCCGACCCGGTCACGGCCACCCTGGAGCAGATCGACTGCGTACGGCAGCTGCTGGCCCGGTACCCGCAGGACCTGGCCCCCGCCCTGACGGCCGCCGACATGGAGGCCGCGCGCGGGCAGGGCCGGATCGCCTCCCTGATGGGCGCGGAGGGCGGGCACTGCGTCGCCGGCTCCCTCGGCACCCTGCGGGGGCTGTACGCGCTGGGCGTGCGGTACCTGACCCTCACCCACAACGACAACGTGGCGTGGGCGGACTCAGCGACCGACGAGCCGGGCGTCGGCGGGCTGTCGGCCTTCGGCCGCGAGGTCGTCCGCGAGATGAACCGGCTCGGCATGCTGGTGGACCTCTCGCACGTCGCCGCCACCACCATGCGCGACGCCCTGGACACCAGCTCCGCGCCGGTGATCTTCTCCCACTCCTCGTCCCGGGCCGTGTGCGACCATCCGCGCAACATCCCGGACGACGTGCTGGAGCGGCTGCCCGCCAACGGCGGTGTCGCCATGGTGACGTTCGTGCCGAAGTTCGTGCTCCAGGCGGCCGTGGACTGGACGGCGGCCGCGGACGAGAACATGCGCGCGCACGGCCTGCACCCCCTGGACACCACCCCCGAGGCGATGAAGGTGCACCGCGCCTTCGAGGAGCGGCACCCGCGCCCGGTCGCCACGGCCGCGACGGTCGCCGACCACCTCGACCACATGCGTGAGGTCGCCGGCGTCGACCACCTCGGCATCGGCGGCGACTACGACGGCACGGCCTTCACCCCCGACGGCCTGGACGACGTCTCCGGCTACCCCAACCTGATCGCCGAGCTGCTGGACCGCGGCTGGTCCAAGGCCGACCTGGCCAAGCTGACCTGGAAGAACACGGTACGGGTACTGGGCGCCGCGGAGGACGTGGCGCGCGGCCTTCAGACCACGCGGGCCCCGTCCAACGCCCGCATCGAGGACCTGGACGGCCGAGCCCCGGCCTCATCGAGGGTGGGGTAGTCGGTGTAGCCGGCCGCCCCGCCCACGTACATCAGGTACCGGTCCCTGACCGGGTTGAGCGGCGCGCCCAGCCGCAGCCGCGTCACCAGGTCGGGGTTGGCGAGGAAGGGCCGGCCGAGGGCGATCAGATCGGCCCCGGCGGCCAGCAGGCGGGCGGACTCCCGGTGCACCGCCTCGGTGGAGATCTCCGTCAGCACGGGGTTGGCGACGAGCGTCCGCGGCCAGCTCGCGCGGATCCGCCGGAACAGGGGCGAGTCCGGGTCCGCGTACGCCAGGTGGAGGTAGGCCGGTCCCCGTCCCGCCAGCGCCTCGACGAGCGCGGGGTAGAGCACGTCGGTGTCCGTCTCCCGGATGCCGTTGACGGTGTTCCCCGGGGAGACGCGCACCCCCACCCGGCCGGCGCCGATCTCGGCGGCCACCGCCTCGACCACCTCCACCGCGAACCGGATCCGGCCGGACACCGAACCGCCGTAGCCGTCCGTACGGCGGTTGGTGTTCCCGGCGAGGAACTGGTGCAGCAGGTGGCCGTTGGCCGAGTGCACCTCCACCCCGGCGAAGCCGGCCTCGACGGCGTTGCGGGCGGCGGCCGCGAAGTCGGCGACGGTGACGCGGATGTCGTCGGGGGTCATCTCCCGCGGCACGACGGCCCGCCGGTGCCCCTCGGGCGTGAAGACCGTCCCGGGCAGGGGCACCGGCGAGGGCGCCACCGGCGTCAGGCCGCTGGTCGCCGGATGCCCGACCCGGCCGCCGTGCTGGAGCTGCAGGAACATCGGCCCGCCGCCGACCGCCCGCACGGCGTCCGTCACCCGGCGCCAGCCGGCCACGTGGTCCGGCGTGTGGATCGCGGTGATGTGGGGGTACGTCTGCCCGGTCGCGTTCGGCGTCGAGGCCTCGGCGATGATCAGGCCGGCGGAGGCGCGCTGGGCGTAGTAGGTGGCCATCAGCGGGGTGGGGGTGCCGTCGGCGGCTGCCCGGTTGCGGGTGAGCGGGGCCATCACCAGGCGGTTGGGGAGGTCCAGCCCGAAGAGACGAGCCGGTTCCAGGAGTGCCGTTGTCTTCGTCATGCCCGTACGCTAGAAGCTGACACCGGTGTCAGAATCAAGTCCCGGGGGTGGACGTGCGGATCGGTGAACTGGCCCGGCGGACCGGTGTGAGCGAGCGGTCGCTGCGCTACTACGAGAAGCGGGGACTGCTCGCGTCCGGGCGGACGCCCGGCGGGCACCGCGAGTACCCGGAGGCGGCGGTCGACCGGGTGATCCGGATCCAGGAGCTGTTCGCGGCCGGGCTGTCCAGCGCGAAGGTCGCGCGGCTGCTGCCGTGCATGCGGGACGCCGACGGCGGGCCCTCGGCCGTCGCCACCCCCCGGCTGGTCGCCGACCTCGCCGAGGAGCGCGACCGCATCGACCGGATGATCGCCGACCTGGTCCGCTCCCGGGAGACCCTGGACGAGGTGATCGAGGCGGCGCGGGGGGAGGGCACGGTGGCCTGACCGCGCTCCGCGGCGGCCCGCGGACGCCCCGTCCGCCCGTACCCCCGAACGCCTTACCCACCAGGAAGCCCCCCGGGGCTCCGTGCGACGGTGACCGTACAGCGATCACACACCGAGGTCACGACGTACGGAGCCCGTCATGGCAGATCTCCACGACGACCTGCACCGCGCCACCGAAGTCGGCGAGCTCGACGCCCCGGCCGAGCCGTACCCCGCCGGGGCCGCCGCCCCGGAAGGGCCCCTCGGTCCCGTCCCCGGTCCGGACGACGCCCCGCTGACCCGGGCCCGCGCCCTCCTCACCGCGCACCCCGTCGCCGACGGCTACAACGGCCTGCCGTGGGCGCTCAGGAACCTGCCGTGGTACGACCTGGAACTGGGGGAGAGCACGGTCGACACGGATGTGCCCCGGCTGCGCCGGGGACAGGTGGGAGCGCTGTTCTGCTCGCTGCACCTGCCCGAGGGGCTCGACGGCGACCGGGCGGTCGGCGTCACCCTGGAGCTGCTGGACCTGGTGAAGACGGTGGCCGCGGCCCACGGTGAGGACCTGCGGCTGGTCCGCACCGCGGGGGAGGCCGCCGACGCCCGCAACTGCGGCCGCGTGGCCGTGCTGCTCGGCCCGGCCGGTGCCGCCGCCCTCGGCGACTCCCTCGGCATCCTGCGCCAGCTGCGCACCCTCGGCCTGCGCGTGCTGACGCTGACCGGCGTGCCCTGGGCGGGCACGGACGGGCTGACCCGGTTCGGCGAGGAGGTCGTGCGCGAGATGAACCGGCTCGGCGTGGTCGCCGACCTCTCCGGCGCCTGCGCGCGGACGATCCGCCGGGTCCTCACCGTCTCCAAGGCACCGGTGCTGTGCAGCCGCTCCGCCGCCGGGGCCCTGCGCCCCCACCCGGCCAACCTCTCCGACGACCTCCTCGCCGAGCTGGGCGCGGCGAAGGGCGTGTGCCTGGTGCCGATGGCCGCCGAGCAGACCGGCCCGACCGTCCGGGACGTCGCCGACCACCTCGACCACGTCCGCACGGTCGTCGGCCCGGAGTGCGTCGGCCTGTCCGGCACCTACGACTCCGGGGCCGCCCATCCGCAGGAGCTCGGCGACACCTCCTGCTATCCGCGGCTCGTCGCCGAGCTGCTGCGGCGCGGCTGGGAGGAATCCGACGTGGCCCTGCTGAGCTGGGGCAACGTCCAGCGCGTGCTGCGCGGCGCGGACTTCACCGCCCGCGCCACCCAGCAGCGCCGCGAGCCGTCGACGGCGACCAGGGCCGAGCTGGACGGCCGGGCGGCCCGGACACCGGGCGGACGGCCGGAGCCCGAAGCCTAGGAGTGCTCGATCCGGCAGAGGCAGAACGGATGGCCCGCCGGGTCGGCGTAGACCCGGAAGTCCTTCTTCTCGTAGTCCTCCCGGTCCAGCACCCGCGCCCCCATCGCCAGCACCTCCTCCTCCGCCGCGTCGAGCTCCTCCCAGGTGGAGCCGGCGTCGAAGTCCAGGTGGAACTGCTGGGCGTTGCGGTCCGCCCGCGGCCACTCCGGCGGGGTCAGCCCGGGCGCCCGCTGGAAGGCGAGCCGCGGCCCGTCGGGGATCTGGAGCACGACCCAGTCGGGGTCCTCCTCCCGAGGCGTGCCACCCCCGATCCGCGCGTAGAAACGAGCCAGTTCGAGCGGCTCGGGGCAGTCGAGGACGACGGAACGCAAACGTGCCACAGCCATGCGGCCTCCCGATGTCGGCGGCCTGCGGCAGACGGCCGGCAGGCGCAGGGGCAGAACGGGTGCCCGGCGGGGACCGCGTAAACCCGGAAGCCGCGGGACCGGTCCCCGGTGTCCGGCGACGGTGTTGAGCGGCGGCCCGCAGGCGGCGCGCCCTGCCCGGCCGCCTGCGGGCCGCCGGCGGTCAGGTCCGGGGGAAACCGCCGCGAGCGGCCGGGCGCCGGCCACCGCGGCGGTACGTACCCGGGGGCGGCCTGGGAGGCCGGCGCCGGTCCGCCGGGCACCGTCCGGTCCACCCGGTCGCCCTCGTCCTCGTCCTCGCCCTCGGCCGTCCCGCCGCCGTCACCGAGGCGCCGGTCGCGGGCGTCCGGGCCTCTGCTGAAAGACTGTCGGGCCGCCGACCGCCACCGGGCCCCCTGCGGCCACGGCCCGGCCGGGCGGGGCCGCCGGTGCTCGACGCGGCTGTGCGGGACACGGGCGAAGACGCGCCGGTACCGGGCCGAGGAGGCGTGATCCGGCCGCGGCGCGCGTCCGGTGGTGCAGAATGCAGCAGGACGCCGGTTCGGCCGACTGAGCCTCGGCCGAACCGGCGTCACCCGCCCGGCCGGGCCCGGCTACGCGGCCGGACGTCCCATCGCGCGGTACGTCCAGCCCGCCTTGCGCCACCGCTCCGGGTCGAGGGCGTTGCGCCCGTCCAGGATGATCCGGGCCGCCGCGACCTCGCCGAGGGCCTCCGGGTCCAGCTCGCGGAACTCCCGCCACTCCGTCAGGTGCAGCACGACGTCCGCCCCCCGCACGGCCTCCGGCGCGGAGTCGGCGTAGCCCAGGGTCGGGAAGACGCGGCGGGCGTTGTCCATGCCCTTCGGGTCGTAGACCGTGACCTGCCCGCCCTGGAGGTGGATCTGTCCGGCGACGTTGAGGGCGGGCGAGTCGCGCACGTCGTCCGAGTCGGGCTTGAAGGTCGCGCCGAGCACCGCCACCCGCTTGCCGAGGAACGGGCCGCCGCCCAGCGCCTGCCGGGCCAGCTCCACCATCTGGCCGCGCTGGCGCATGTTGATGGAGTCGATCTCGCGCAGGAAGGTCAGCGCCTGGTCGGCGCCCAGCTCGCCGGCGCGCGCCATGAACGCCCGGATGTCCTTCGGCAGACAGCCCCCGCCGAAGCCGATCCCGGCCCGCAGGAACTTCTTCCCGATCCGGTCGTCGTAGCCGATGGCCTCCGCCAGCCTGGCCACGTCACCGCCCGCCGCCTCGCACACCTCGGCCATGGCGTTGATGAAGGAGATCTTGGTGGCGAGGAAGGAGTTCGCGGCGGTCTTCACCAGCTCGGCAGTGGGGAAGTCGGTGACCACGAAGGGCGAGCCCTCGGCGACCGGCGTCGCGTACACCTCGCGCAGCAGCTTCTCGGCGCGCTCGCTGCGCACGCCGACCACGATCCGGTCCGGGTGCAGCGTGTCCTCGACCGCGAAGCCCTCGCGCAGGAACTCCGGGTTCCAGGCCAGCTCGGCCTCCTCGCCGGCCGGCGCGTGCTCGGCCAGGTAGCGGGCCAGGCGGTCCGCCGAACCGACCGGCACCGTCGACTTGCCGACGACCAGGGCCGGACCCGTCAGGTGCGGTGCCAGGGAGGCGAACGCGGCGTCGACGTACGACATGTCGCAGGCGTACTCGCCGTGCCGCTGCGGGGTGTTGACGCAGACGAAGTGGACGTCGCCGAACGCGCCGGCCTCGGCCCAGTCCATGGTGAAGCGCAGCCGCCCGCTGGAGCCCTCGATCCCGGCGACGTGCCTGCGCAGCAGCTCCTCGAGCCCCGGCTCGTACATCGGGACCTCGCCCCGCCGCAGCTTGTCGATCTTCTCCGGCACGACGTCGAGACCGAGCACCTCGAACCCGAGCTCGGCCATGGCCGCGGCGTGTGTCGCGCCGAGATAACCGGTGCCGATCACGGTGATCTTGAGGGCCATGGGTGCTCCAGGGGTCTGCGGCAGGTGATGCGCGCCCGAGCATATCCGGGGCGTGGGAACGCGCCGCGCCGGGCAACTTCCCGCTGTCACCAAGCTCACGTATCACTCGTGTGGGCGACGTCATAAAATTTTGATTACTTAACGGTAGTTAGCGTCACCGTCGCAGCGTTTTGGAGCGTGAGAGACCTTGGCCGGATCGGCTGACTTCGACCTGTACCGCCCGTCCGAGGAGCACGACATGCTCCGTGACGCCGTCCGCTCGCTGGCCGAGGCGAAGATCGCGCCGCACGCCGCCGCGGTGGACGAGGAGGCCCGCTTCCCGCAGGAGGCGCTCGACGCCCTGGTCGCGGGCGACCTGCACGCCGTGCACGTACCCGAGGAGTACGGCGGCGCGGGCGCCGACGCGCTCGCCACGGTCATCGTGATCGAGGAGGTGGCCCGCGTCTGCGCGTCCTCCTCCCTCATCCCCGCGGTGAACAAGCTGGGCTCGCTGCCGGTGATCCTCTCCGGCTCCGAGGAGCTGAAGAAGAAGTACCTGGCCCCGCTCGCCAAGGGCGACGCGATGTTCTCGTACTGCCTCTCCGAGCCCGAGGCCGGCTCGGACGCGGCCGGCATGAAGACCCGCGCGGTCCGCGACGGCGACCACTGGGTCCTCAACGGCGTCAAGCGCTGGATCACCAACGCGGGCGTCTCCGAGTACTACACGGTCATGGCCGTGACCGACCCCGACAAGCGCTCCAAGGGCATCTCCGCCTTCGTGGTCGAGAAGTCCGACGAGGGCGTCTCCTTCGGCGCCCCCGAGAAGAAGCTCGGCATCAAGGGCTCGCCCACCCGCGAGGTCTACCTGGACAACGTCCGCATCCCCGCCGACCGCATGATCGGCGCGGAGGGCACCGGCTTCGCCACGGCGATGAAGACCCTCGACCACACCCGCATCACCATCGCCGCCCAGGCCCTCGGCATCGCCCAGGGCGCCCTCGACTACGCCAAGGGCTACGTCAAGGAGCGCAAGCAGTTCGGCAAGCCGATCGCCGACTTCCAGGGCATCCAGTTCATGCTCGCCGACATGGCCATGAAGATCTCGGCCGCCCGCGCCCTGACCTACCAGGCCGCCGCCGCCTCCGAGCGCGGCGACGCCGACCTCACCTACCAGGGCGCCGCCGCCAAGTGCTTCGCCTCCGACGTGGCCATGGAGGTCACCACGGACGCGGTCCAGCTCCTCGGCGGGTACGGCTACACCCGGGACTACCCGGTGGAGCGCATGATGCGCGACGCGAAGATCACGCAGATCTACGAAGGCACGAACCAGGTGCAGCGGATCGTGATGGCCCGCAACCTGCCGTAACCGCCCGGCGCGACGAGGCGACGGCCCCCGGCCCCCCGGCCGGGGGCCGTCGCGTCCGCCCCGTGGCGGACCGGGGCGAGGGGGCGTAGGACGGAAGTACCGGGGGCCGATTCCCCGGCCTCCGCCGCCCCCCGGGAGGAACCATGACCCAGCAGCCCGCCGCCACGAGCGCGATGAGCAAGGAGATGCAGGCCTGCGTCGACGCGTGCATGGCCTGCCACACCGTGTGCGAGGAGACCATGAGCTCCTGTCTGCAGATGGGCGGCCAGGCCCAGATGCAGATCATGCGCGCGCTGATGGACTGCGCCGAGACGACCCGCGTGTGCGCCGACATGATGATGCGCCGCTCGCCCATGGCGGCCGAGATGTGCGCGATGTGCGCCCGGGCCTGTGACATGTGCGCCGAGGCGTGTATGTCCATGCCGGACGACGCCCAGATGATGCGCTGCGCGGAGGCGTGCCGCCGCTGTGCGCAGACGTGCCGCGCGATGGCCGGCGCCACCATGTGACGCCTTCCCGGCAGCGGCGGGGTTCCTTCCCGCCGCTGCCGGGCACACCGGCTCAGCCGGCCTGGACGGTGACCTTCTCGTCGTTCTTCAACTGCTCCACCAGCGTCTTCACCTTCGTCATGTCCCACTGGAGGTTGCCGTTGGCGGCGCTGCCCGCGATCGGCATGTTCATCGACTTGCCGTCACCGCCGCTGACGCCCTTCATCGCCCAGAACATCGAGGCCAGGTCCCACAGGCCCATGTCCTTGTCGACGACGAGGGCGTCCAGGCCGGCGCCCATGGTCGGGTAGAGCTTGAAGGGGTTCAGGACCGTGCCCGGCGTCGCCACCTGGTTGGCGAGGGCGGAGAGGAACTTCTGCTGGTTCTTCGTGCGGTCCAGGTCGGAACCGGCCAGCGCGTAGCGGGTGCGGACGAAGGCGAGCGCCTCCTCGCCGTTCAGGGTCTGCTTGCCCTTCTTGAAGTCCGCGCCGGACTTGGTGTCCTTGATGTCCTGCGGGATGTCCATCTCCACGCCGCCGACCGCGTCCACGATGTTCGCGAAGCCGGCGAAGCCGATCTCCACGTAGTGGTCGATGTGCAGGCCCGTGTTGAACTCGACCGTGCGCACCAGCAGCGTCGGCCCGTCGATCGAGTACGCCGCGTTGAGCTTGTTGGCGCCCATCGCGGCCCTGGTCCTGCCGGACTCGGAGCCCTTGAACTCGGGGATCGTGACGTTGGAGTCGCGAGGCAGCGAGATCAGCGTCGGCCCGTTGTCGCCGGTGTGCAGGATCATCATCGAGTCCGTGCGCCTGCCCTCGGCGGACCCGGTGTGCAGCTTCTTCTTCTCCTCGTCGGACATGCCCGCGCGGCTGTCGGAGCCGACGATGAGGTAGTTGGTGCCCTCGCCCTTCTCCGGCCGGTCGATGACCGTGGCGAGGTCGACGTCGCGGTTGAGCTTGGAGTCGGCCCAGAAGTACGTGCCGACGGTCGTCACCAGCAGCACGGCGGCCACGGTGGTCGCCGTCACCTTGATGCGGCGTCCCCGGTTCGGCGCGGGGCGCGGCCCGCCCGGCCGCGCCCCGCCGGGCGTGCCGTAGACCTGTCCGGTGTTGTAGCCGCTGTCGTGGCCGGCCGGGTCGCCGTATCCGCCGTCGACGTACGACGGCTGGTGCGGGACCCCGTGCGGCGGCGCGGCCGGGCCCGGGCCGGGCGGCACCCCCGCGCCGCGGCGGCGCACCTGGCGCATCACACGGGCGCCTTCGGCCTGCGCGCCGCCGCTGCCGCGTCCGTACCGGTCGCCGCGGTTGTGGTCGGACCATCCCTCGGGCCAATCGTTCATGGGCCCCAGTGTGCAGGGCAGGGATGTGTGCCGTACAAGGGTCGTCGGAAAATCAGGGCGGCGCTGTTGCGAAGCTGACACAAATCGGGCGGGTGTCAGGGGCGGCATAAGGTGGAGGCCATGACAGACCAGGCCACGGCCGTGCAGTCGGAGACCCCGGAGATCCCGGGCAAGCCGACCTCGGCGTCCCGCACCACCCTCAGCCACATCATGACCCACAACGACACGAACCTCCTGGGCACCGTGCACGGCGGCGTGATCATGAAACTGGTCGACGACGCGGCGGGCGCGGTGGCCGGGCGGCACTCCGGCGGACCGGCCGTCACCGCGTCCATGGACGAGATGGCCTTCCTGGAGCCGGTCCGCGTCGGTGACCTGGTCCATGTGAAGGCCCAGGTCAACTGGACGGGCCGGACCTCGATGGAGGTCGGCGTCCGGGTCCTGGCCGAGCGCTGGAACGAGTCCGCCCCGCCCACCCAGGTCGGCTCGGCCTACCTGGTCTTCGCGGCGGTGGACGCCGACGGCAGGCCGCGCCGGGTGCCGCCGGTCATCCCCGAGACCGAGCAGGACAAGCGCCGCTACCAGGAGGCCCAGATCCGCCGCACCCACCGGCTGGCCCGCCGCCGCGCGATCATGGAACTGCGGGAGAAGAGGGCGGCCGAGGGCTTCGAGGACTGAGCCGCCCGCCCCGGCGGGACGGGCGCGGGGGTGCCTCCCGGGGCTACGGCCCGCACCTCACCTCGTTCCCCCGCAGCACCGCGGACTCCCCCTCCGCCCGCACCTTGCGGACCCTCTCGAAGTCGGCCCCGGCGATCACCCTCAGCGTGGCCCCCAGGCCCTCGACCGGGCGCAGCCGGCTGCCCGGCAGGGCGGCCGACAGCGATGCGGCCGAGCGGTCCCAGCGGGGGTCGTACACGACGACGGTCCGCTTCACCGCGCGCTCCCTTGCGTTCACCGGCGTCCGCGTCGTACGGAAGCCGCTCGCCGCCAGCGCGGCGTCCACCCGGCGGCCGAGGCCCGGCGTGAGCGTGCCGTTCTCCACCTGGACCCGGATGCGCCGCGGGGCCACCGGCACCGGCAGCGCGGCGTCGCGCGGCCGCTTTGCCGACAGCGGCCGGTCCTCGCGCAGGGCGCGGAAGAGGCGCTCGGACCCCACGGGGTCCCACTTCAGCGTCGAGCCGACGCCCTTCACGGCGTATCCCATCCGCCCGATCGGCACCGTGGTGAACTCGGAGGAGGCCGGGGAGAAGTCCCGCATCGCCCGTCCCAGGTCCAGCATCTCGTCCGTGCCGAAGCCCCTGTCGGCCCGCACCGAGCCGAGCACCGCCCGGGTCACGTCCCGGAACTTCAGGGGGTTCAGGAGGATCCCCGAGGAGGTGGCCCGTTCCACCAGCGCCGCCATGAAGCGCTGCTGACGCTTCATCCGGCCCAGGTCGGAGGCCCCGTCGACGTGCCGGGCGCGCACGTACTGCAGGGCCCGCCCACCCCGCAGCGTGTGCCGGCCGGCCGGCAGGTCGAGGCCGGTGTGGCTGTCCTTCAGCGGGTCGGCGGTGCAGATCTCCACACCGCCGACCACGTCCACCGTCCTCATGAAGCTGGTGAAGTCGACCTCCAGGTAGTGGTCGATCTTGATGCGGGTCATCCGCTCGACCGTGCGCACGGTCAGCTGCGGCCCGCCCTCCGCGTACGCCGCGTTGAGCTTGACGGGGTGGCCGCGGTGCCGCCTGCCGGAGGTGCGGTCGGTGTGCGGGGGCGTCACGGCGTAGGAGTCGCGCGGCAGGCTCACCACGCTGGCCCGCTCCCGGTCCTCGGAGACGTGCACGATCATGATCGTGTCGGTGCAGCGGCAGGGGGCCCCGCCGAGCCGGTACCTGCGCCGCTCCTCCTTCGTGATCCT
Organism: Streptomyces sp. NPDC052701; assembly: GCF_040678355.1. Taxonomy (NCBI): domain Bacteria; kingdom Bacillati; phylum Actinomycetota; class Actinomycetes; order Kitasatosporales; family Streptomycetaceae; genus Streptomyces; species Streptomyces sp. NPDC052701. Next base: position 35,826 of record NZ_JBFATO010000041.1, on the reverse strand, counting down.
GTCGCGGCCGTCGGTGCCGACCAGCAGGATGTTCGTGCCGTGCCCGGCGCGGGGGCGGTTCTTCATGTCCTTGAAGGGGTCGACCCGGGCGATGTCCGCGTCGAGGCCGGACATCACCGTGTGTCCGATCCCGGCGGAGGCCAGCACCACCACGGACAGCGCGGTCACCGCCCGCACGACCCAGCGGGGCTTCCTCCGCCGTGCGGGAGGCCGCGCCCCCGGGCGCGCGGGGGAGGAGGGCGCGCGGCGGGACGGCTGCGGGCCGGCGGCGGGCCGGGGGGCCCGAGGGGGTGTGGGCAAGGGGACTCCTCCGGACGACGGCCGTACGTGGGATCCGGGAGCACCGTAGGCCCATACGATCTGTGGCCCGGGTCACCGGCCCCGGCGGCGCGCACCGCTGTCCCCCGTTCGCGGTAACGTGAGGCTCCTATGAACGCCAATCCCGACGTGCGGCTCCCCGCCGTGTCCGTGATCATGCCCGTCCTCAACGAGGAGCGGCATCTGCGGGGATCGGTCCAAGCGATCCTCGCGCAGGAGTACGCCGGCGAGATGGAGGTCGTGATCGCCCTCGGTCCGTCCACGGACCGCACGGACGAGATCGCCGCCGAGCTCGTGGCAGAAGACCCGCGCGTGCACACCGTGCCCAACCCGTCCGGCCGTACGCCGGCCGCCCTCAACGCGGCGATCAAGGCCTCCCGCCATCCGGTCGTCGTCCGCGTCGACGGGCACGGCATGCTCTCGCCGAACTACATCGCCACCGCCGTCCGGCTCCTGGAGGAGACCGGCGCGCAGAACGTCGGCGGCATCATGCACGCCGAGGGCGAGAACGACTGGGAGCGGGCGGTGGCCGCCGCCATGACGTCCAGGATCGGGGTCGGCAACGCCGCCTTCCACACCGGCGGCGAGGCCGGCCCGGCCGAGACCGTCTACCTGGGGGTGTTCCGGCGCGAGGCGCTGGAGCAGCAGGGCGGCTACAACGAGGAGTTCATCCGCGCCCAGGACTGGGAGCTGAACTACCGCATCCGCGAGGCGGGCGGGCTGATCTGGTTCTCGCCCGAGCTGAAGGTGTCCTACCGGCCGCGGCCGAGCGTGAAGGCGCTCGCCAAGCAGTACAAGGACTACGGGCGCTGGCGGCACGTCGTCGCCCGGTACCACTCCGGCTCCATCAACCTGCGCTACCTCGCCCCGCCGGCCGCGGTGTGCGCGATCGCGGCGGGCGTCGTGGTGGGCGCCGCGCTGACGCCCTGGGGCTTCGTGGTCCCCGGCGGCTACCTCGCGGCGATCGCCCTGGGCTCGGTCCCCGCGGGCAGGGGCCTGCCGCCGAAGGCGCGGCTGCAGATCCCCCTCGCGCTGGCCACCATGCACATGTCGTGGGGCTGGGGCTTCCTGACCAGTCCGCGCTCGCTGGCGAAGAAGGTCATCGCGTCGCGCCGGCCGGCGGTGCTCAGCTCCTCCCGGTGAGCGACCGGGCCGGGCCGGGCCCCGGCCCGGTCACCAGGTGAACGCCGGGTTCACACGCATGCAGGCCTTCTCGTCGGCGCCGTTGAGCGCTTCGGCCGACTCGGGGGTGCCCTCGTCGGCCGGGTCGTCCTCCGGCGCCTTGTACACGGTGCCCTCGCGCCAGTCGGCGCCCACGACCAGCGTGACACCGGAGACGTCGGTCGAGCGCTGCACGGAACCCGGGGGCAGCCCCAGGGCCGTGGCGATCCGCCGGGCGTCGCCCTCCAGGTCGGCGCTCGGGTAGCGCACCACCGTCCGCTCCTCGCTCAGCGAGCCGTCCCGGTCGGCGAACGCCCGGGCGAAGCCCTTCTCCACCAGCAGCCCGGCCACGGTGCCAGCCCGTCCGCGCGCCGCGGCCAGGGTGTCGGTCCGGGTGCCGTTGCGGACCTGGACCGGGAGTTCGGCGTCGGGCGCGGCCGGGTCGCCGGAGCCCTTCTCCGCGGCCTGCGCCCTCTTCTTCCCCTTGTCCCGGCCGTCCAGGGCGATGTCCTCGCGCACCAGCCGGAAGAGCTTCTCGGCGTCCTGGGTGGGCTCCACGCGCGCGCCCACGTACCGGTTGGGCATGGTGGTCATCGTGATGCGCTTCGGCTCCACCTTCCGCAGCTCGGTGCTGAGGTCGTAGAGCTTCTTGACGGTGTCGAGCCCCGGGTCGACCGTCAGGGCCTCGGTGGCCTTCTCGGCTAGTCTGCGCAGCTTGTTGGGGCTGCTCAGGGTGGCGTTCTCGCGCAGCTCGCGGACCATCGAGTTCATGTACATGTGCTGGGCCTTGGCCCGGGCGAGGTCGCTGCCGTCCTCGAAGCCGTAGCGGGTGCGCAGCCACTGCAGGGCCTGCTCGCCCTTCACCGGGTGCGTCCCCTTCTCCAGCTTCAGGCCGGAGCCGTGGCCCGCGCTGTCGCGCGAGTGGATGTTGGCGTCCACGCACACGGGGACGCCGCCGATGGCGTCCGCCATCGACACCACGCCCGCGAAGTCCACCATGACGAAGTGGTCGATGTGGATGCCGGTGAGGTGCTCCCAGGTGGCCACCGTGCAGCCGGGCCCGCCGTGCCCGAGGCTCTGGTTGGTCATCACCCGGCCGTCGCTCGCCGGGTACACCTTCCCGTCGTCCGGGTCGGTGCACTTCGGTATGTGGACGAGGGTGTCGCGCGGCATGCTGATGACCGACATGTTCGTCCGGTCCGCGGACAGGTGCACCAGCATCTGGACGTCCGCGAGCGGTGTGGAGCCGAACGTCTCCCGGGCGCCGCCGAGTTTCCGGTTCTCCTCGGTGTCCCGGGCGTCGGAGCCGATGAGCAGGATGTTCAGCGGGGTCTGGCCGGCGGCGTTCGGCGTCGGTTCGGCGACCTTGTTGTCGCCCAGGTTCAGCTCGTCCTTCTGGATGTTGCCGTTCAGGTGCCGGTAGTAGAGGCAGCCGGCGCCGGCCGTGCCGAGTATCAGCACGGCGAGGACCGTCGCGGACCACCTGAGCGCGCGGCGCCCGCGCCGCGGCCGGCTCCCGTCGTGCCGGGCGGCGTCGGCCCCGGCGCCGCCGTCACCGCCGCCGTCGAGCGGGGCGTCGCCGGCCGCCGGTGCGTCGGCCTCGAACGGGGGCCCGTCGGCCGCCGGTTCGCTCCGGTCGCCGTCGAGCGTTTCGTTCCGCTGCACGGTGTTCTGTGTCACTTCCCCCGTCCTTCCTGCTCCTCGCGCCACGGAACGGGCCCGTCGTGCGTCCTGTTAGACGCATGACGGGCCCCTCAGTTGCCCTGGAAACGTCAACTCGCGCACGTGACCTTGTCGGCCGAGGACTTCTGGACCCCCTCCGGCGCCTTCGCCGCGGGGGTGAGTGAGACGCCGGCGCCCTTGAAGTCCTTGCCCAGCGTCAGGGTCATGGCGGGCAGTCCCTGGGCGTTGGTCACGCTCTCGCCCGGTTTCATCGCCGAGCCGGACAGGCCCAGGACGTCCGCGAGGCGGCGGGCCTGGGCGGCCTGGTCGGGAGCGTACTCGAGGGTCGTCGTGCCCAGGTTCTCGGGGGCGTTGCCGCCGTTCTCGGACTTGGTGACGCCCTCCTCGACCTGCAGCCAGCGCAGGGTCTCCTGCGCGCTGCCGGGGGGTGCCCCGCCGTTGAGGACGCGCACCCGGACCTCGGAGGCCGGTGCCTTGGTGCCCTTGAGCCGGGCGGCGACGGCGGCCTTCTCCTTCTTCTGCTTCTGTTTGACCTCGGTGAACGACACGTCGTTGCGGATCATGTCGAAGACCTGCGCGGCCTTGGAGTCGTCCAGGACGACGGTCGCCTTCACCGCTTCGGCCGGGTTGTCGACCACCGGCACCGTGAGGAAGGTGATGTTCTTCGTCGGCACCTTCTTCAGCTCCAGGGCGACGTCCTTGAGCGTGCCCACCTTGCCGATGGCCTTGTCCACGGTCAGGGCCTTGGTGGCCGCCTCGGCCAGCTTCAGCAGCTTCGAGGGGCTGGTGAGGGTGTCGCCGGAGGACATCTTGCGCATGAGCGAGGCCAGGAACTGCTGCTGCACCTTGATGCGGTCGAGGTCGCCGCTGTTGCCGAAGCTCTTGCGGGTGCGCAGGAAGGCGAGGGCCTGCTCGCCCTCGACCCACGACTCGCCCGCCGGCAGCCTGAGCTTCGACTGCTTGTCGTCGACGGCCTTCCCGACGCAGACCTTGACGCCGTCCACCGCCGTGGTCAGCGTCTTGACCGCGTTGAAGTCGGCCATCATGAAGTGGTCGACCGAGATGCCGGTGGCCTCCTCCACCGTGCGCATGGTGCAGCCCGGGTCCCGCCCGTCCTCGCCGAGGCTGCGGTTGAAGCGGACGGCCTGCCGGCCCGGAACCGTCGTCGTCGTGCCGTCGGCCTGCTTCGTCGGGCAGTCGGGGATGTCCACGATCAGGTCGCGGGGGATGCTGAGCGCGGTCGCGTTCGAGCGGTCCTCGGCGACGTGCAGCAGGATCGTGGTGTCGGCGTGCCCGCTGCTGCCCTTGTCGCCGTAGCCCTCGTTCCCCTCGCCGGTGCGCTTGTCGGTGCCGATGACGAGGATGTTGAACGCCTCGTCCTTGCGGAAGCTGCTCTTGCCCGCGTTGCCGACGTCGGTCGTCGAGACGTTGCCCTCCAGGTGCCGCAGGTAGAGGTAGCCGGCCGCGCCGACGGCGACCAGGACGAACGCCATGGTGCCGCCGGTCCACAGCAGGACCCTCCTGCCCTTCGGCTTCTTCGCGGGCCGCCGCCCGCGCTGCCCCGGCGCTTCCTCGGGAGCGCCGCGCCGCCCGCGCGGGGGCGGGACACGGCCGGGCGCCTCCTTGCGGCCGCGGGCCGGCGCGGCCGCGCCGGAGGGGGCGGACCCGCGGGGGCCGGGGACGGGTGACTGCGCTGCGGAAGAAGGCGGTCGCAGTTCGTATTCACCGGTGGACGGATTGAGCACCCACTGGTCTGCGGGGTCGACGTTCTCCGCCCGCCCACGGCCTTGCGCGTCCACGGTTGTCCGAATCCTCCGTCGGGGCCACGCGGCGCCTTCTCCCCCGGGAAGGCCCACGGTACTGGTCGGCACAGTGCGCCGCGCCAGGACGGACTCGTGGCCGGGAGCACTGGATCGCGCTCACACTATCCGCCGGATTCGGCGGCGAGCGACGCCGGTGGGAAATCCGCCGCTCCCGCACCGGGGCAATCCATCGCATTTCCCGAAAGACGGTTCGTCGTGCCGGTGCGTGCCCCCCGGCCGGCTACCAGCGATAGGGCTTGTACACGTCCATGCACCGCCCGCTCTCCGAGCCGTTGAGGGCGTCGGCGTCACCGGGCAGGTCCCCGGCGCCGGGTGCCGGCTGCCGCGGATAGGCCGTGCCGGTACGCCAGTCGGCCCCCACGACGACCGTCACCCCGACGACGTCGGCCGACTTCCTCACCGAACTCGCCGGAACGCCGAGGGACTCGGCGACCCGCAGGGCGTCGCCCTCCAGGCCGGCGTCGGGGTAGCGCACCACGGTCCGCTCCTCCGACAGGGCCGGCGAGGTGTCCGCCGCGGCCTTCGTGAAGCCCTTCCCGGCGAGGAGCCGGGCGATCGCGGCCGCGCGGCCGCCGACCGGGCCGAGGGTGGCGGTCCGGGTGGCGTTGCGTACCCGGACGCCGATCTCGGCATCCGGGGCGGCCGGGTCCTCGGACCGCTCCTCCCGTCCGCTCGCCGCCCCCTTTCCCTTCCCCGCCCCCTTTCCCTTCCCCGTCCCCTTTCCCTTCCCGTTCCCGTCCGGCTGCTTCCCCTTGTCGTCGAAGGGCACGTCGTCGCGGATCATGGCCCACACCTTCTCGGCGTCCGCGCCGGCCGGGACCAGGTGGTTGGGGTCCTGCGGGTCCTCGACCGTGGGCAGCGTCGTCATGGTGATGCGGTCCGCCGGCACCGTCTTGAGCTGCATGCCGAGGTCGTACAGCTTCTTCACCGAACCGAGTTCCTCGGACACCTTCAGGGACTCGGTGGCCGCCTCGGCCAGGTCCGTCAGCCGGCCGGTGTCGGTGAAGACGTTCTGCTTCTTCAGCGTGCGGATCATCGAGTTCATGTACATGTGCTGAGCCCTGGCCCGCAGCACGTCGCTGCCCCAGGCATGCCGGGTGCGCAGCCACTGGAGGGCCTGTTCGCCCTCGACCTTCTCGCTGCCGGCCCTCATCTTCAGGCCGGAGCCGCCGGGCACCCCGGGCAGCGGCCGGTCCCACACGTTCTGGTTCACGCAGACCTCGACGCCGCCGACGGCGTCCGCCATCCTCACCACGCCCGCGAAGTCGATCGTCATCCAGTGGTCGATGTAGACCCCGGTGAGGTTCTCCCAGGTGGCCAGGGTGCAGCCCGCACCGCCGCGGGCCAGCGAGAGATTGATGATCTTGTTGGTCGGCGGGTAGACCGTGCCGGTCCCGGGGGCCTCGCAGCGGGGGATGTCGACCCGGGTGTCGCGCGGCACGCTCACCACCGCCGCGCTCCTGCGGTCCGCGGACAGGTGGATGAGCATCTGCACGTCGCCCAGCGGCGGGTTGTCGCGGTGGTCGCGGCCGCCGCCGAGCTCGACGTTCTCGTCGGAGGCGCGGCTGTCGGAGCCGATCAGCAGGATGTTCAGCGGCGTCTGCCCGGCCGCGTTCGGCCCGGTCCTCTGCGCCTTGGAGTCGCCGCTGCTGCGGCGGCCCTTCTGGATGTTGCCGTCGAGATGCCGGTAGTAGAGGCATCCGGCGCCGGCCGTGCCGAGGATCAGCACCGCCAGCGTCGTCGCCGACCAGTGCAGGACGCGGCGGCCCCGCCCGGGACGCGGCCTGCCGCGCCCGCCGCCGCTGCCGGGTCTGCCCGAGCCGTCACCGTCCTGGGCGCCGCGCTCGTCGTGACGCTCCCCGCCCGCACCCGCCGCACGCCGGGCGCCGCCCGGCCGTGTCCCCTCCCCGTGCACACCGCTCCGCGCCATTCCCCTGCCTCCCCACCCTCGCGCCGTGGAACGGGCCTGCCGTACGTCCTGTGAGACGCGCGGCGGGCCCGCCGGGTCACTTGGCGCACTCGACCTTGTCGGCCGTGGACTTCTGGACCCCCTCCGGCGCCTTCGCCGCGGGGGTGAGTGAGACGCCGGCGCCCTTGAAGTCCTTGCCCAGCGTCAGGGTCATGGCGGGCAGTCCCTGGGCGTTGGTCACGCTCTCGCCCGGTTTCATCGCCGAGCCGGACAGGCCCAGGACGTCCGCGAGGCGGCGGGCCTGGGCGGCCTGGTCGGGAGCGTACTCGAGGGTCGTCGTGCCCAGGTTCTCGGGGGCGTTGCCGCCGTTCTCGGACTTGGTGACGCCCTCCTCGACCTGCAGCCAGCGCAGGGTCTCCTGCGCGCTGCCGGGGGGTGCCCCGCCGTTGAGGACGCGCACCCGGACCTCGGAGGCCGGTGCCTTGGTGCCCTTGAGCCGGGCGGCGACGGCGGCCTTCTCCTTCTTCTGCTTCTGTTTGACCTCGGTGAACGACACGTCGTTGCGGATCATGTCGAAGACCTGCGCGGCCTTGGAGTCGTCCAGGACGACGGTCGCCTTCACCGCTTCGGCCGGGTTGTCGACCACCGGCACCGTCGTGAACGTCAGGTTCTTGGTGTTGAGCTTGCCCAGCTCCAGACCGAGGTCCTTCAGCTTGTCGATGCTGTCGAGCTGCGAGTCCACGGTCAGGGCCTTGGTGCCCGCCTCGGCCAGCTTGATCATCTTCGACGGGCTGGTGAGCGTGTCGTTCGACTTCAGCTTGCGCATCAGCGCGCTCAGGAACTGCTGCTGCAGCCCGATCCGGCTCAGGTCGCCGCCGAAGCCGACGGAGTGCCGGGTGCGCACGTACGCCAGCGCCTGTTCGCCCTGGATCGTGTGCGTGCCCTTGGACAGCTTCAGGTGTGAGTCCGGGTCGTCGATGTCCTTGGCCAGGCAGACCTCGACCCCGCCCACCGCCGTGGTCAGCGTCTTGACCGCGTTGAAGTCGGCGACCATGAAGTTGTCCGGCTTGACGCCGGTCAGCTCGGTGACGGTCCGCATGGTGCAGCTGGGCGTACGGCCGTCCTGGCCGAGGCTGGTGTTGAAGCGGGCGCCGGTGGAGCCGGGGATGATCTTCGTCGAGCCGTCCTTCTGCGTGGTCGGGCAGTCGGGGACGTCGACGATCAGGTCGCGGGGGATGCTGAGCGCGGTGGCGTTCGAGCGGTCCTTGGAGACGTGCAGCAGGATCGTGGTGTCGGCGTGCCCGGGACTGCCCTTGTCGCCGTAACTGCCGTTGCCCTTGCCGGTGCGCTTGTCGGTGCCGATCAGCAGGATGTTGATCGCCTTGTCCTTGCTGAAGCCGCCGGTGCTCGCGCCGTCGTCCGAGACGGAGGTGATGTTGCCGTTGAGGTGCTCGATGTAGAGGTACGCGGCGCCCGCGGCGGTGACCACGACGAACGCCATCGTGCCACCGGTCCACAGCAGGGCCTTCCTGGCCTTCGACTTCTTCGCCGGCCGTCGCCCGCGCCGCCCCGGCGGCGGCTCCGCGGGCGCCCCGCGGCGCCTGCGCGGGGCCGGGACCGCACGGTCGGGTGTCTCGGGCCGCGCCGCCCGGCCGGACGCCGCGGTGCGGCTGCGCGCCGCCGGGTTCGCGTCGGCGCCGGCCGGCCGGCGGGGGCCGGGGACGGACGACTGCGCTGCGGAAGGGCCCAGTCGCAGTTCGTATTCGCCGGTGTTCGGATTGAGCACCCACTGGTCTGCGGGGTCGATGTTCTCCGCCCGCCCACGGCTTTGCGCGTCCACGGTTGTCCGAATCCTCCGTCGGGGCCACGCGGCGCCTTCCCCTCCAAGGCGCTCGGGTCTCGGTCGTACAGTGCGCGACCTCGGGAACGGATCTCAGGGCCGGACGCACCGGATCGCTCACACTAACCGCCCAGTTCGGCCTCGGGCGACGCCGGTGACGAATTCCACGTTCCTACAACCGGGCAATCCGCCCATTTCCATGGAGGGGTGTTCGTGGCCTTGGAGCCGCCTTTGGGTTCGCTTTACCCGAGGGCGCCCTCGGCGGCCGTCTTCCCGCGGAACGCCGACGCGGGGAAAACGGCGGGAACCGCTTCACCGGGACGTTTCCAGCCCGCCTTTCCGTCACCGTGCGTGCCTGGCCCGTCCGGCTCCGCATACGGATTCCCGTGCGGGACCACGTGTGATTCCTCACCGCTCCCGTGCGAATCCCGTTCTGTGCGTGGGTTCTTCGCGTCGCCGGACGCGCAATTGCCGTTCCGCACGGCGGAATCCCCCGGGGCGTTTCGCGCGACCGCCACCGGAGTGTCCGCGCGCGGCCGTTCCCACGGCTGCTCCGCCGGGGATTCCACGAGCCGGCCGCGACCGGCGTCGCGGGCGCACGGCTCCCGCGGAACGGCCGGGAATCGCACCTGTTGGGTGAGGATGTCGCGCAGGCCGCGCACAAGGGCGTACGAACCGGGCGGACTTGCCGGAACCGGGCGTGCCCGCGGTGCCCATCACGGCCGCACCCACCTCTCGTGCCCCGCACGGCGACCGGCGCGCGCCGCGTGCCGCCGCGCTGCCGCTCCCGCGGCGCGGCACGGGGGAGCGGCGGGGTCGGACGGAGGGAGGCCGGACGGGGGAGGCCGGACGGGGGAGGTCCGCGGCGCGCGGGCGCCCCCGGGAGGACGGCCCCCTACCGGGCGATCACCGTCACCCGCTCGCTCTCCACGCGCTTGTCCAGCGCCTCGTCCCCCAGCCGCTCCAGGTGCCGGCACAGCACCACGGAACCGCCCGTGGCCAGCGGCCCGTACAGCCCCGCGTTGAGGCCTTCCCAGGTGTCGTACGGCAGCCCCGACAGGATCCGCGAGCCCGGTCCCGTCAGTCCCAGCCCCGACGCCTCCGCCCGGGCCCGCTCGACGACCTCCGCCCCGCTGAACTCCCGTCCGGCCACGATCAGCGCCGGGTCCTCCGGGTCCACCGGCGTGTAGGGGACGAACCGGTCGCCCTGCCCCGGCACTTCCACGGCGTAGTCGGCGAACCCCTCCGGGGGCTGCGGGAAGCGTCCCCCGAGCGGGCGCAGCGCGAGCGCGATCCGCGGTCCCGGGCAGGCCCGCGCCGCCTGAAGCGTGTCGGGGCCGCTCACCACCAGGTCGGCCGCGGCCGGGTCCCCGGCCACGTCCGCCACCACTCCCGCCGACGCGCAGGCCAGCAGCCACACCGCCGTCTGCCAGTGCGCGGGCAGCAGCAGCGCGACCCGGTCCCCGGGTTCGGCGGACAGTTCGTCCTGGAGCAGGTTGGCGGTCTTGGCCACCCAATTGGCGAAGGTGGCCACGGACAATTCGACGCGTTCGCCCGTGGCGTCGTCGTAGAAGGTCACCAGGGGGCGTCCCGGGTCCGCGGCGAGCGCGGAACTCAGCAGGTCGGCAGGGGTGCGATCGGTGGCGTTCACCCGTGAAAGCGTACGCGGCGCACCGCCCTCGCACCGCGCGGCGGGGTCGCCGGTTCGCAAGGATCCGCCACCGGTTCGGACCAACATCCCCCCGATGCCCCGTCAACTCCCCGATGGACAGCTATCCACCGGTATGTCCACGATCAGGAGCATGCGTGGAATTCTTGCTCCCTCAATCGGTGTCACCTGCACGGCCGCCCTCGCCCTCGGGCTGACCCCGCCCGCAGGCGCGTCGGCCGCGAGACCGGCGCCGCCCCCGGAAACGGCCACGACCACCGGGCGGGCGGCCGAGCCGTACGCCTCCGGCAGCACCCAGTCGCTGCCCCTGAAGCCCTTCACCCGCGACCGCACCACCGGCGCTCCCGTCGAACAGGGCCTGCCCCGCCGGGACGTACGGCACTTCTCCCTCGTCGGCGTCGTCTGGGACGACCCCGGCACCGAACTGCACGGCCGCGTCCAGGTCCGCACCCGCGACGCCGCCACCGGCGCCTGGTCCGGCTGGCAGGACGTCGAGACCCACAACGCCGACCACGCGGCCGACCCGGACACGGCCGAGCGCGCCTCGGGCCGGGTGCGCGGCGCCACCGCACCGCTGTGGGTGGGCGATTCGGACGGTGTGGAGGTCCGCGTCCGCGCGGAGGCCGGACACGCCGGGGGCGGCACCCCCGCCCCCGCCGTCCCCCTGCTCCCCGAGGGCCTGCGCCTGGAACTCGTCGACCCGGGCGAGGGCGCCCCGGCGGACGGCCCGGACGCCGGTGACCCGGACGCCGGCGTGGACGCCGCCCCGGCCGCCGACGCCGGGCCCGTACCGCCCGGCGTCACCGAGATCCCGGCGCTGAGCCGCGCCGAGACCGGGCGGCAGGCGGCGAAGCCGTACGTCGGCCCGCGCCCGGGCATCGTCACCCGCCGCGGCTGGGGCGCCGACGAGGGGCTGCGCGAGAAGACGTTCGTCTACACGAAGAAGGTGAAGGCGGCCTTCGTGCACCACACGGCCTCCGGCAACAACTACAGCTGCTCGCAGGCCCCTTCACTCGTCCGGGGTATCTACCGCTACCACGTCGTGAGCATGGGCTGGCGGGACATCGGCTACAACTTCGTCGTCGACAAGTGCGGAAAGATCTACGAGGGACGTGCCGGGGGCGTGGCGAAGCCGGTCATGGGCGCCCACACCCTGGGCTTCAACAGCGACAGCATGGGCATCGCCGTCATCGGCTCGTACGGCTCCACCAAGCCCTCGTCCGCCGCCGTGAAGGCCATCGCCCGGCTCGCCGCGTGGAAGCTCGGTCTGCACGGGATGAATCCCAAGGGGAAGACATACCTGAAGTCCGGCGGTGGCAGCCTCTACCGAAAAGGCAAGAAGGTACGACTGAACGTGATCTCCGGCCACCGGGACGGGTTCGCCACCGAGTGTCCCGGGGGGAAGCTCTACGGCAAGCTCGGCTCGGTCCGCAAGACCGCGGCCCGCTACCAGGGCCGCTGAATCCGGGCGGGGAAGCCGAAGAGACCAAGGGACCAAGAGAGGCCGAACGGCCAGGAGGCCGGAGAAAGCCGGGAAGGCGAAGAAGGCGACGCCCGGCGACGGGGAAGCCGATCCTGCCGGAGACCACGTTCACCGCCGTCGGGGGGCAGCGGGCGGGACACCGCACGGCCGTCGAGGGCGCCACGGAACGGTCTGCATACACTGGCCGGTCGAAAGACAGTTCGGCCGGTCCCGGCAGGAAGCAGAGACGACAGGTGACAGAAGCGATCCTCCTGGTCGGCGGCAAAGGCACCCGGCTGCGCCCGCTCACGGTGCACACGCCCAAGCCCATGGTCCCGGCGGCCGGAGTGCCCTTCCTCACGCACCAGTTGGCCAGAGCGAGAGCGGCGGGCGTCGAGCACATCGTGCTGGCCACCTCCTACCTCGCCGAGGTCTTCGAACCGTACTTCGGCGACGGGGCCTCGCTGGGCCTGCACATCGAGTACGTGACGGAGGAGGAGCCCCTCGGCACCGGCGGCGCCATCCGCAACGTCGCCTCGCGCCTGCGCTCGGGGCCCGACGACCCGGTCCTCGTCTTCAACGGGGACATCCTGACCGGTCTGGACATCCGGGCGCTGGTCCGCACGCACGAGACGACGGGCGCGGACGTCTCGCTGCACCTGACGAAGGTGACGGACCCGCGGGCGTACGGGCTCGTCCCCACCGACGCAACGGGCCGGGTGCTGGCGTTCCTGGAGAAGCCCCAGACCCCCGAGGAGATCGTCACCGACCAGATCAACGCGGGGGCGTACGTCTTCCGCCGCTCGGTGATCGACACGATCCCGGCGGGCCGGCCGGTGTCGGTGGAGCGGGAGACCTTCCCGGACCTGCTGGCCGCCGGGGCCCACCTGCAGGGCATGGTCGACTCGACGTACTGGCTGGACCTCGGCACCCCCGCCGCCTTCGTGCGGGGCTCCGCCGACCTGGTCCTGGGGCGCGCCCCGTCCCCGGCCGTCCCGGGCCGGTGCGGCGACCGCCTGGTCCTGCCGACGGCGACGGTGGCGCCCGACGCCAAGCTGGCGGGCGGGACGGTGGTCGGCGAGGGCGCGTTCGTGGCGGAGGGCGCGCGGGTCTTCGGCAGCACGATCCTGCCGGGCGCGGTCATCGAGCCCGGCGCGGTCGTCACCGACTCCCTCATCGGCACCCGCGCCCGCGTCGGCGAACGCTCCGTCCTCACCGGCGCGGTCGTCGGCGACGGCGCGGTCGTCGGCGCCGACAACGAGTTGCGCGAGGGCGTACGGGTGTGGTGCGACGCCCGGATCCCGGCGGGCGCGGTGCGGTTCTCCTCCGACCAGTAGGCCGGGCCGCCTCCGGCGGCGGGGCGGGGCGCGGTGGTCCGCGCGTCGCCCCGCCGCCTCACCACCGCCCGATGTCCCCCACCGGCCGCCGGGGCGCCCGCCTCGGCGGCACCCGCCCGCTCAGCAGGATCAGCCGGGCCGCCCGGTGCCGCTGTCCCGCGTAGGGCTCCAGCAGCCGGAGCATCACGGAGTCGTCCGCGTCCCGGTCCCCGGCCAGCGCCCACCCCACGATCCCCGGCAGGTGCAGGTCCCCGACGGTCACCGCGTCCGCCGCCCCGTGGCTGCGCTGCACCGTCTCCGCCGACGTCCACGGCCCGATCCCCGGCACCAGCTCCAACCGGGCCTGCGCGTCGGCCGGAGGCATCCCCACCGCCTGCTCCAGCCGCGCGGCGACCCGCACGGCCCGCAGGATCGTGGACGCCCGCTTGTCGTCGACCCCGGCCCGGTGCCACTCCCAGGAGGGGATCAGCGCCCAGGTCCGCGGCTCGGGCATCACGTACATCCGCCCGGGCGCGGGCCCCGGCGCCGGCTCCCCGAACCTCCGCACGAGCAGCCGCCACGCCCGGTACGCCTCGACCGTCGTGACCTTCTGCTCCAGGACCGACGGGATCAACGACTCCAGCACCAGCCCGGTCCGCGTCAGCCGCAGCCCCGGCCGCCGGTGCCGGACCAGCGCCAGCAGCCTGTGGCGGGGCTCGAACGCCGACGGGTCGTCAGCCGCGCCGAGGAGCTCGGGCAGTCCCTCCAGCAGCCACTCGGCCCCGGGCCCCCACGCCTCGGCGCACACCCGGCCGCCGGACATCCGCACCCGCAGCGTCCCGGGCCCGCACGGCGTGCGGCTGGCCCGCCACACGGAGCCGTCCGGCATCGCCCGGAAGGCCGGGTCGGCCGGCCCGCGCCTGAGCGGACCGAGCACCAGGCCGAGGTCGAGCGGCCCGTCCGGCACCCAGGTCCGGGTCCGGGCCGGCGCCGGGGCCCGCCGCGGCACGGCCGCGGGGACCCCTCCCACGCCTGTGAGGCCGTGGGGGAGCGCGGGTCGGGGAGCGAATCGTCCTGCCACGAAGGAGTCCCGGAGAGAGGAGAGCGTCCTATGAGGGTAGGCGCCGCCCGGCGCCCGTCACCGCACCTCCAGGAAAGCGGCCGGGTCCCGCTCCGGCCGCGGCCGCGGTTCCCCGGCCGGGTGGCCGACCGCCACCGCGCCCATCGGGTCCCAGCCGGCCGGCAGTTCCAGCACCTCGCGCACCACGTCCCGGCAGAACATCGTCGACGACACCCACGCCGATCCCAGCCGCTCACCGGCCAGCGCGACCAGGAAGTTCTGCACCCCCGCCCCGGCGGCGACCACGAACATCTCCCGCTCGGCCCCGTCGCGCCGCGCGTCCCCGTAGGTGTGCGAGCCGTCCGTGACCAGGCAGGGCACCACGAGGTACGGCGCGTTGCGCAGCACGTCCCCGCGGCGTACCCGCCGGGCGATCGACTCCTCGGTCCTGCCGTCGCGGCGCAGGTCGGCGACCCAGGCGTCCCGCATGGCGTCCAGCAGACGGGTGCGCGACTCCTCCGACTCCAGCAGGACGAAGCGCCAGGGCGTGGTGTGGTGCGGCGCCGGTGCCGTCACGGCGGCGGCGACCGCCCGCCGCACGGCCCCCGGGTCGACGGGTTCGTCCGTGAACGAGCGGACCGTGCGGCGCTGCGTCACGGCCAGCCGCACGGCCTCCGAGGTGCCCAGGCGGAACATGTCGTCGCGCGCGCCGCGCACCATGGCCCGCGCCCCCTGCGCGTCGTCCCCGGCCACCAGGTGCGCCAGCCCGCGCACCACGGCGACGGGCCGCCCGGCGGCCTTGCCCTTGACCAGGTCGCCCGCAGCGGCGAGTTCGTCGGCCGTCGCGACGACGGTGGCGCTCAGCGGATTGCCGTACGCGTCCGTGCCCCCGCGCAGGTCGTCGAGCACGCGCACGCCGGCGGCACCGATCGCGACGTCCGTGAGCCCCGAGCGCCAGGGCCGCCCGGAGGTGTCCGTGACGAGCACGCCGACGTCGACGCCGAGGATGCCGCGCAGCCCGTCCCGCAGGGCCCGCGCGGACGCGTCCGGGTCCTCGGGCAGCAACAGGACCGTCCCGGCGGGGGTGTTGGAGGCGTCGACCCCGGCCGCGGCCATGACCAGGCCCTGCCGGTTCTCGACGATGCGCAGGGCGCCGCGCCGGGCGACGACCCGTACCGTCTCGGCGTCGATGGCGGCCTCCCGGTCGGCGGCCCGGACGATCCGCCCCTCCGCCTTGGAGACGATCTTCGACGTGACGAGCAGCACGTCGCCGTCGGCCAGCCCGGGCTCGGCGGCGGCGATCAGCTTGGCGAGGTCGTCGCCGGGCCGGACCTCGGGCAGACCGGGCACGGCCCAGACCCGGTAGCCGTCGGCGAGCGGTGCGCTCACGCCGCCCGCACCTCCTCGGCCAGCGCCAGCGCCTCCCGCGCCATCTGCGCGGCCGCGTCGAGGTCGGTCATCATCAGCGGGACGGCCCTGCAGCGGATCCCGGCCGCCTCCACGCGCTCCACCACGGCCGCGTCGACCGTGTCGACGAGCCAGCCGTCCAGCAGGCCCGAGCCGTAGTGCTCGGCGACCGCGGCGGCCGTGGACTCCACGCCGACCGCCGCCAGCACCTTGTCGGCCATGCCGCGCACCGGCGCGTCCCCGACGATGGGGGAGAGGCCGACGACGGGCACCCCGGCGTCGGCGATCGCCTCGCGGACGCCCGGCACGGCCAGGATCGTGCCGATCGACACGACCGGGTTGGACGGCGGGAAGAGGATCACGTCCGCCCCGGCGATCGCCTCCAGCACGCCGGGGGCCGGCTTGGCCTGCTCGGCGCCGACCGGGACGACCGCCTCGGCCGGGACGGAGGCCCGCAGCCGCACCCAGTACTCCTGGAAGTGGATCGCCTTGCGCTCGCCGTCCAGCTCGACGGCGACGTGCGTCTCGACGCGGTCGTCGGTCATGGGGATCAGGCGCACGCCCGGCTTCCAGCGCTCGCACAGCGCCTCCGTCACCGCGCTGAGCGGGTATCCGGCGCCGATCATCTGCGTCCGCACGATGTGCGTGGCGAAGTCCCGGTCGCCGAGCCCGAACCACTCCGGCCCGACGCCGTACGCGGCGAGCTCCTCCTTGAGGCGGAAGGTCTCGTCGGCCCGCCCCCAGCCCTGCTCCTCGTTGATGCCGCCGCCGAGCGTGTACATCACCGTGTCGAGGTCCGGGCAGACCTTCAGCCCGAAGAGGTGGATGTCGTCCCCGGTGTTGCCGATGACCGTGATGTCCGCGTCCGGCGCGGCCCGCTTCAGACCGCGCAGGAAACGGGCACCGCCGATGCCGCCTGCCAGAACCACAATGCGCATGGAAACAGTCTGTCAGCCGCCGGGCCGGCTCGTTGAGGGGCGGTGGCCGGGCGGCCGGCGGGACGCTCCCGGGGCGGGCCCGACGGCGCGTCAGGCGGTCAGGGCGCGCGCCTCGCAGTGCGGGGTGGTGTGCATCGGCATCTCGGTGAGGCCGGGGTAGTACACGTGCAGGCTGACCGCCGGTTCCAGCGCGTCGTTCACGACCTCGTGCACATAGCCGGGCGCGAACACCCGCTGGTCGCCCGCCCGCAACGTGCGCGTGCCGCGGTCCGTGCGCTCGGTCAGCGTGCCGTCCAGGACGGTCAGCACACCGGCGGAGCGGCCGTGGTCGTGCAGCCCGCTGCCCTGCCCGGGCACCCAGGACAGCAGCCACACCTCGTACCCCGGGCCGGTGCGCAGCCGGTGGTACCAGCGGGTGGTCGCGTCGTACCGGACGAGGTGCTCCCACCGGGCGCGGTCGGCGGCGATGGAGCGGGCCAGGCCGGCGAACTCGGCGACGGTGGCCGGGTGCTCGCGCGGTGCCTGCAGCAGGTGGGGGACTTCGAGGATGTCGCCTGCGATCTGGAGGTCGCTGTCGCTGTTCATGGGGCGGTGGTTCCTTGGCGGAGGGAAGCGGTGGGGGCGGCGGGTGTCGCGTCGCGGATGCCCGGGTCGCGGGCGGCGGCGGGAGGGTGCCCCGGTGGGAGCGAAGGAGAGGTCGGCCGAGTCGTGTGCGACTCGAGGACAGCCGGAGCGGGGAGGGCTCAACAGCTGGAACAGCGACAGCTACAGCGAGCACGGGCAGCACCGTGGGACCCGGCGGTGCGGGTCGTGGTGAGTGCCGAGTTCGCGAGCATGCCCACAAGGACACCGGTTCACACCTCCTGTGTCAACTCGGCACCCGGTGCGGGGGATGTGTTTCACCTCATCCGGTTCATCTGGAAGGTGAAAGGTTTGCTCATGCCCCTCTCGGGACACATGGCGTCCATCCGGGCGGCAAGCCTCGTTGTGATCTCGTGATCCGACTGTGATCCGGTTCGCTTCGACGTGCCTGCCGGAACGAGATCGAACTCCTGGGCGTCTTTTTCCGTACAGGCTCTGTGTGGACCGGTGACCCCCGGGGGCCTTGTCCGTGTGTCAAGGTTTATGCCGATTTGAACACTTTCCGCACGGCCTTGGTTCCGCAGAGTGAATAAGGGGCCCAATAGCAGATCTCGGCTTGACTCGCCCGGAGCAGCACACTTGTAATTTCACTCGTGTCGTTCAGCCGGGATCGGTAACGGCTGCGTCACGGGGACGCGGGAAAGAACAGACGAGGGGCGCACATGACCGAGCTGGTGCAGCAACTGCTGGTCGACGACGCGGACGAGGAACTCGGCTGGCAGGAGCGCGCGCTGTGCGCCCAGACCGACCCCGAGTCCTTCTTCCCCGAGAAGGGCGGCTCCACCCGCGAGGCCAAGAAGGTCTGCCTCGCCTGCGAGGTGCGCTCCGAGTGCCTCGAGTACGCCCTCGCCAACGACGAGCGCTTCGGCATCTGGGGCGGCCTGTCCGAGCGGGAACGCCGCCGGCTGAAGAAGGCCGCCGTCTGACACGGGGCACGAGCCCCCCGGTCCACGCGCGCACGTCTCGAAGCGCACCCGTTTCGAACGGCCCGTCGCGGGTGGGTCGTCCACAGGCGGCGGGCCGCCGTGCCCGCCCCTCTTCCGGCCGCCGCCCCCGTCGAGGCGCTGCGCGCCGCCCCCCGTCGGACTGCCGATAGTGTGGTCGCTCGTCCGAGACGCCCCGCCGCCCCCACCGGGCGCAGGCGTCCACCGCAGTCCACCGAACCGGGGCCCGTACCTCGATGTCCGTGCACAGCCACCCGGCAGCCCATCACGACACCGCTGCCACCACCGGGTTCGACCCGGCCCGCCCGACTGAGCTCGACCCGGCCCGCCCGCCCGAGTTCCCGCGTCATGTGGTGACCGCGGTCCTCGTCTCCCACGACGGCGCCCGCTGGCTGCCCGACGCGCTCGCCGGGCTGCTCGGCCAGGAGCGCCCCGTCCAGTACGCCATGGCGGCCGACACCGGCAGCGGGGACGACTCCGCCCGGCTGGTCGCCGACGCCCTCGGCGACGACCGCGTACTGCACCTGGCCCGGCGCACCGGCTTCGGCCAGGCCGTCGAGGAGTGCCACCGCACCGCCCCCGCCCTCACCCCGGACGAGCTGACCTACCTGAAGCGGCCCAGCGGCTGGGACCCGGTCACCCGCACCTGGCGCGACGACGCCTACGACCTGCCCGAGCTGCCGCACGGAGAACCGGTGCAGTGGCTGTGGCTGCTGCACGACGACTGCGCCCCCGAACCCGACGCCCTGGCCCAGCTGCTGAGGGTCGTGGACAACGAGTACGACCTCGGCCGCGAGGACGTCGCCGTCGTCGGCCCCAAGCTGCGCGGCTGGTACGACCGCCGCCAGCTGCTGGAGGTCGGCGTCACCATCGCCAACTCCGGCCGCCGCTGGACCGGTCTGGACCGCCGCGAACAGGACCAGGGCCAGCACGACCACGTCCGGCCCGTGCTGTCGGTGTCCACCGCGGGCATGCTCGTGCGGCGCGACGTCTTCGAACAGCTCGGCGGCTTCGACCGGCACCTGCCCCTGATGCGCGACGACGTCGACCTGTGCTGGCGCGCGCACGCGGCCGGCTACCGCGTCCTCGTCGCCCCCGAGGCGGTCGTACGGCACGCCGAGGCGGCCTCCCGCGAGCGCCGCGCCGTCGACTGCGTGGGCCGCACCGCCGCCTCCCCGCACAAGGTGGACAAGGCCGGCGCCGTCTACACCCTCCTGGTCAACGCCCGTACCGCCGTGCTGCCGTGGGTGCTGGTCCGGATCGTGCTCGGCACGCTGCTGCGGACCGTCGCCTACCTCGTCGGCAAGGTCCCCGGGCAGGCCCTCGACGAGATCCGCGGCCTGCTGGGCACCCTGCTGCGGCCCGAGCGGATCATCGCCGGGCGGCGCACGCGCGGCGCCCCCCGGATCGACAAGGGCGAGCTGCGCGCGCTGTTCCCGCCGCCCGGCGCCACCGTCCGCGCCACCGTCGAACAGGTCGCGGGCAACCTCGTGGGCCGTTCCGACCCCGAGGCCGCCTCCGGGGCCGGCCGGCACGGCGGAGCCGTCGAGTCGGGCCCCGGCGGCGACGACGCGGACTTCCTCGAAGTAGAGCAGTTCGCCCGGCTCAAGCGCATCGCCCGCAACCCCGGCCCGCTGCTCTTCCTGGTGCTGCTGCTCGCCTCCCTGGCCGCCTGCCGCGCCCTCCTCGGCGGCGGCGCGCTGGCCGGCGGCGCCCTGCTGCCCGCCCCGGCGGACTCGGGCGAGCTGTGGTCGCGCTACGCGGACGCCTGGCACCCCGTGGGCGCCGGCGGCACCGCGTCCGCGCCCCCGTACCTGGCGGTCGTGGCGATGCTGGGCTCCGTGCTGTTCGGCTCCGCCGGACTCGCGGTCACCGTCCTGCTGGTCGGCTCGGTGCCGCTCGCCGGACTCACCGCCTACCTCGCCTCCCGCCCGCTCGTCCCGTCCCGTCTGCTGCGCGCGTGGGCGGCCGTCGTCTACGCCTTCCTGCCCGCCACCACCGGCGCGCTGGCCGGCGGCCGCGTCGGCACCGCCGTCCTCGCCGTCCTGCTGCCGCTCCTCGCCCGCGCGGGCGTCGCCGCGAGCGGCCTGGCCCACCCCTCCGGCGCGCGGGGCAGCTGGCGCGCCACCTGGGCGTACGCGCTGCTGCTGACGATCACCACGGCGTTCACCCCGATCGTGTGGCCCCTCGCGCTCCTGCTCGGAGCGGGGCTGCTGGTCCTGCGCCGGGGCGACATCACGGCGTACGGACTGCGCTTCCTCGCCCAGCTCGGCACGCCCCTGCTGGTCCTCGCGCCCTGGTCGCTGTCGCTGTTCCCGTCCGGCTTCCTCCAGGAGGCGGGCCTGGAGTACGGCTCCTCGGCCGCCTCCGCCCTCGACCTGCTCGGCGCGAGCCCGGGCGGCCCCGGCACCGCCGCCGGCCCGCTGCTCTTCGGCGTCGTCCTGGCCGCGCTCGCCGCCCTGCTGCGCTCCGAGCGCCGGCCGGCCATCTGCACGGCCTGGACGGCCGCCCTCGCCGGGCTGGTCCTCGCCGTCCTGTCCAACGGCTCCGCCTGGGCCGGGCCCGCGACCCTCGTCTACGGCCTCGCCCTGCTGGCGGCGGCCGTGCTCGGCGCCGACGGGGCCCGCGCGCGGGTGGCCGAGCAGAGCTTCGGCTGGCGCCAGCCGGTCGCCGCGCTGATCGCCTTCGCCTCGGCCGCGGGCCCGCTGCTCATCGCGGCCGGCTGGATGATCCGGGGCGCCGACGGACCGCTGGAGCGGCGCGACCACCCCACGCAGGTGCCTGCCTTCGTCGCCGAGGAGAGCGGCACCCGCGACCAGGCCCGCACCCTCGTCCTCGACAGCGACTCGCCCGCCCGCGTCGACTACGTGCTCGTCCGCGGCTCCGGCGTGCGGATGGGCGACGGCGAGTTCGCCGCGGCGGACGGCGGGAACGCCGAGCTGGACAAGGTCGTCGCCAACCTGGTCGCCGGCTCCGGCGCCGACCAGGCCGACCAGCTCGGCGGCTTCGCCGTGCGCTACGTCCTCGTCCACAAGGGCGCACCCCGCGAGGTCACCCGCGTCCTGGACGCCACGCCCGGCCTGACACGGCTCAGCCAGCAGGACGGCGGGGCGCTGTGGCGGGTCGACCGGGAGGTGGCGCGCGCGACCATCGTCTCCGGATCCGGCTCGGACGCCGAGAACGGCGAGCCGCAGCCCGTCGCCGCCGGGCCCGTCGAGATCCACACCACCGTCCCGTCCGGCCCCCAGGGGCGGATCCTGCGCCTCGCCGACTCCGCCGCCGAGGGCTGGACCGCCACCCTCGACGGCAAGCCGCTGACCCGCACCACGGTCGACGGCTGGGCCCAGGGCTTCGAACTGCCCGCCTCCGGCGGCAGGCTGGACGTCGTCCACGACGACCCGGTCGGCCGCACGGCCTGGCTGTGGGCGCAGGGCGCCCTCGCCGTCGTCCTCGTCGTGCTCGCCCTGCCCGGGCGGCGCCGCGACATCGACGACGACCTGCCCGACGAGCCGGTCGTGCCCGCCCAGGCCGTCGCCGGCGAGGGCCGCCGGGCGCGCCGGCTGCGCGCCCAGGCCGAGGCCGGGGCCGAAGAGGCGGGCACGGGCGAGGAGTTCCCGCCGCCCGCGGCTCCCGAGGTCTCCCCGGTCTCCCCGGAGGCCGCCCCGGCCGCGATCCCCCAGCAGCAGTCCTACGGCCAGTGGGAGGCGGACGGCCACACGGGCGCCGGGTACGACGGCTACGGCGGCGGGCAGTACCAGGGCGGCGGGCAGTACCAGGGCAGCGAGCAGTACGGGCAGGACGCGTACGCGCAGCCGTACCAGGCGGACCCGTACCAGGGCGGCCAGTACGACCCGTACGCCTACGACGGCTCGGCCCGGACGGCCCCCCACGACCCGTCGTACGACCAGACCTACCGGCAGGGGTACGACACGCCGTACGACCCCGCGCAGCCGCACCACCCCCACGGCACGGGCAGTGAGCGTCCCGACGGGAGCCAGCAGTGAACCGCACCACCCTGTCCCTGATCGCCGGCACGGCCGCGCTCGCCGCCGTCACCGGGTTCGCCGCGCTGTCCGCGCCGGACGCCTCCGGCACGGACGGCGCCGCCGGGGCGGCCGCCCGGCTGCCCGTGGAGCGCACCGGCCTGCTGTGCCCGGCGCCCAGCACCTCCGACCTGGCCGAGACGTCGTACACGTCCTTCACCCCCGTCACCAAGGGAGCGGCCGGCGGCGGCAGGGCCGGATTCGAGGCGGCCGCGCGGGAGTCCGCGGACACGGGCGCCGGCGACGAGAAGGGCGAGAAAGACGCGAAGGGCGCGAAGGGCGGGGACGGCCGGGAGACGGCCGGCGCGTCCGTGCTGGAGCCCGGGAAGCCCGGCACGCCGGCCACGGGGGAGGCCTCCGGAGCGGAGTCGCCCGCGCTCGTGGGGATCGCCGAGGGGAAGTTCGCGCCCGGCTGGACGGTGCAGGAGACGACGGAGGTCGCCGCGGGCGCCGGGCGGGGGCTGCAGGGCGTCGCCTGCGCCGCCCCCGACACGGACTTCTGGTTCCCGGGCGCCAGCACGGCGGCCGACCGGACCGACTACGTGCACCTGACGAACCCCGACGACTCGGCCGCCGTGGTCGACATCGAGCTGTACGGCAAGGACGGCGAACTGGAGTCGGCGACGGGCGAGGGCATCACGGTCCAGCCGCACGCCAGCGAGCCGATCCTGCTCTCCACGCTCGCCGACGGGCGGCAGACCAACCTCACCGTGCACGTCACGGTGCGCAGCGGGCGGGTCGGCGCCGCCGTGCAGGCCCTGGACGACAGGCTCGGCGGCGACTGGCTGGCCGCGTCGGCGGATCCGGCGGGCAGCCTGGTGCTGCCGGGCATCCCGAAGGACGCCACGGCCGTCCGCCTGGTCGCCTTCGCGCCCGGTGACGCCGACGCGGACCTGAAGGTGGCGCTGGCCTCCCCCTCCGGGACGATCACGCCGGCCGGGCACGAGACGCTGCACGTGAAGGCGGGCATGACGGCCGCCGTCGACCTGGACGACGTCACGCGCGGCGAGGCGGGGTCCCTGGTGCTGACGCCGACGGGCCGGGCAGTGCCGGTGGTGGCCGCGCTGCGGGTGGTGCGGGGCGAGGGCGACCGGCAGGAGACGGCGTTCATCCCGGCCACCCGGCCCGTCGGCGCCCGCGCGACGGCCGCGGACAACCGGGCCGAGGGCGGCACGCTGTCCCTGGCGGCCCCCGGCCGCGCCGCCACGGTCAAGGTCACGGCGTCGGCGGGCAGCGAGGGCGGCACGGCGGTGTCCAGGACGTACACGGTCAGGGCCGGCACGACCCGGGACGTCGAGCCGCCGGTCCCGAACGGCCTGAAGGGCACCTACGCCCTGACGGTCGAGCCGCTGACCGGCGGCCCGGTGTACGCGGCCCGGACCCTGACGGCGCCGCGCGACGGCGTCCCCGGCTTCACCGTCCAGACCCTGGCGGACGACCGGGGGACGGTGGCGGTGCCGGAGGCGGAGGAGGACTTGTCGGTTCTGCAGGATTGAGCCCAGGGGCGGGGCCCGGCCTCGCCCCCTGGGCCGGGCCGGGCGCGAGGCGGCCACCGGCGGAGCCGCCCCCCGGCTCGGCCGGCCCTCCGCTCAGTCCTCGTCGTAGCGCGGATCCACCGTCTCGGGCGTCAGCCCCAGCAACTCGGCGACCTGCTCGACGACGACCTCGTGCACCAGCGCCGCCCGCTCGTCCCGCCCCTTCGTGCGGATCTCGACCGGCCGCCGGTACACCACCACCCGCGCGCGACGCCCGTCCCGCGCGGGCGCCGTCCCGCCGAGGGGCACCGCCTCGTCGCTCCAGGCCCGGCCGGGCCCGTCCAGACGCGGGACCTCCAGGACGAGGAAATCGATGTCGGCCAGCTGCGGCCACCGTCGCTCCAGGCGCTCCACGGAGTCCTGCACCAGGTCCGCGAACGCCTCTGCGCGGCTCGCGGCGAGCGGCACCTGCGGTGGTGCGATCGGGCCGCGCATGCCCCGGCCGTGGCGATCACGGCGACGGGGCCCGCGGCCGGCGGCACGGGGCGTTACGGGGTTCTCCATCACTGGTGAAGGGTAGTCCCCGCCGCGCACGCGCGCCCGGCTCCACACGGCATCCCGGACCACATCCGGCCGACCCGTACGGCATGTCGCCACATGGCCGTTCCAGCCACGGTCGGGCTCATTTCTGTATCTCTCCGAGACCGTTTGTGTCACGGCATTTGGCGGCGTTTGTGTCCTGTCATGACCGGAAACCCGACCGTCCGGCACCCCGCGTGCGGGCTTCCGGGCAGGTCAGCGGGGTGGGGCTGAAGGGGCGTGTGGGGCGTTTCACAGCACGACACGGTGGAGTGACCTGATGGAGAGTCGTCGCGGCCCGCTCAAGAGTGCGGTACCGTCCAACGTCGTGAGCCCTGTACGTCGCTGTTCGCGCACCGCCTGCGGCCGACCCGCCGTCGCGACGCTGACGTACGTCTACGCCGACTCGACCGCGGTCCTCGGCCCGCTCGCCACCTACGCCGAACCCCACTGCTACGACCTGTGCGCCGAGCACTCCGAGCGCCTCACCGCCCCGCGCGGCTGGGAGGTCGTCCGGCTCCTGGACGGCTCGGCTCCGGCCCGGCCCAGCGGCGACGACCTGGAAGCGCTCGCCAACGCCGTGCGCGAGGCGGCCCGTCCCCAGCAGCGGGCGGCCGGAGCCGCCGGCAGCGGACGCGGCGCCGACCCGATGGAGGTCGCCCGGCGGGGGCACCTGCGGGTGTTGCGGTCGCCCGACAACTGAGCGGTCCCCGCCCGTTTTGGCGGCCGGACCGGCGGGCCGCACCGGACCCGCTGTGCCGGGTGCCGCCGTGGGGCGCGGGCCCGCCGCCAGCGATCCGCCCGGCCGCGGCCGGGCACATCCGCACCGGCCCGGACACCGCCCCGGCCCGAGGCCGCGTCCCGGCGTCCGGCCGGCCTCCGGGACGGCCCGCCGCCGACGGGTACGGGTAGTTTGGGGTGCCCAACAGGACATCCAGGAAGGCTGGCCGTGGCTGCTGATCTGTCGCAGGTCGTGAAGGCGTACGACGTACGCGGTGTCGTCCCCGACCAGTGGGACGAGTCCCTGGCCGAGCTGTTCGGCGCGGCCTTCGTCCAGGTGACCGGCGCGAGCGCCGTCGTGACCGGGCACGACATGCGGCCCTCGTCCCCCGGCCTGGCGCGCGCCTTCGCACGCGGGGCGACGGCCCGGGGCGCCGACGTGACCGAGATCGGCCTGTGCTCGACCGACCAGCTCTACTACGCCTCCGGCGCGCTCGGCCTGCCGGGCGCGATGTTCACGGCCTCGCACAACCCGGCGCGGTACAACGGCATCAAGATGTGCCGCGCGGGCGCCGCCCCGGTCGGCCAGGACACCGGCCTCGCCGAGATCCGCGACCTCGTCGAACGGTGGAGCGGGTCCGGCGCCCCGGCCCCGGCCGCGAACCCGGGGACCGTCACACGGCGCGACACGCTGGACGACTACGCGGCACACCTGCGCTCCCTCGTCGACCTGACCGCCATCCGCCCCCTGAAGGTCGTCGTCGACGCGGGCAACGGCATGGGCGGGCACACCGTCCCCACCGTCTTCGGCGGCCTGCCCCTCGACCTCGTCCCCCTGTACTTCGAGCTCGACGGCACCTTCCCGAACCACGAGGCCAACCCGCTCGACCCGGCCAACCTCGTCGACCTGCAGAAGCGGGTCCGCGAGGAGGGCGCCGACCTCGGCATCGCCTTCGACGGCGACGCCGACCGCTGCTTCGTCGTCGACGAGAACGGCGACCCGGTCTCCCCGTCGGTGATCACCGCCCTGGTGGCCTCCCGCGAGCTGGCCCGGCACGGCGGCAAGGGCACCGTCATCCACAACCTGATCACCTCCCGGTCCGTCCCGGAGGTCGTCGAGGAGAACGGCGGCACGCCGGTGCGCACGCGCGTGGGCCACTCCTTCATCAAGGCCGAGATGGCCCGGACCGGCGCGATCTTCGGCGGCGAGCACTCCGCGCACTACTACTTCCGCGACTTCTGGAACGCCGACACGGGCATGCTGGCCGCCCTGCACGTCCTGGCGGCCCTCGGCGGCCAGCAGGGCCCGCTGTCCGCCCTCGTCGCCCGGTACGACCGCTACGTCGGCTCCGGCGAGATCAACTCCACGGTCGACGACCAGGCCGGCCGCATCGCCGCGATCAGGGCCGCGTACGAAGGGCGCGAGGGCGTCACCCTGGACGAACTGGACGGCCTGACCGTCTCCTGCGCCGACTGGTGGTTCAACGTCCGCCCGTCCAACACGGAGCCGCTGCTGCGCCTGAACGCGGAGGCCCGGGACGGGGCCACCATGGCGCGGGTGCGCGACGAGGCCCTGGCGATCATCAGAGGCTGAGGTCACCGGGGTGCCGCCGTGCCCCGCGCACCGGCACCCCGCCCGCCCCCGCCGACCCGCCCTCACCGGCGGTACGCTGACCAGGCACATCCGCACCCCGAAGGGAACCCCCATGCCGCTCGAAGCCGGCCTCCTGGAGATCCTCGCCTGCCCGGCCTGCCACGCTCCCCTCGAGGAGCGGGACACCGAGCTGATCTGCACCGGTCAGGACTGCGGCCTGGCGTACCCCGTCCGCGACGGCATCCCCGTCCTGCTCGTCGACGAGGCGCGCCGCCCGGCGTGACGCCCCGGCGCGGACACCGGTGCGCTCCGTGCGGGCACCCGGTGTGGACCCACGCGGTCGGGCACACCCGGTGCACGGAGACCGGACGTGACCGACCCGCCGTACACGGACACCGCCGTACACGGACCCCGGCGATCGGAGACTGCCGCCCATGCTCGACGAATCGCTGCTCGACTCCCCGGAGGGCCTCGCCCGGGCCGACCGGCGCGGCCTGCTCCGCGGCGCCGCGGAGGCCGGCGCCCGCGTCCGCACCGCCGCCCGGCTCGCCGCCGAGGCCGGCCTGGGCGAGCTGAAACCCGACGGCCGCCCCCGGGCCGTCCTCATCGCGGGCCCCGGAGCCGCCGCCCGGCACACCGCCGACCTGCTCGGCACGCTCGCCGGCGCCGGCAGCCCCGTCACCCGCCTCGCCCCCAGCGGCGTCGCCCCCGCGGCGGGCGCCCTGCGCTGGGAACTGCCCGGCTGGGCCGGGTCGGTCGACCTGCTCCTGATCACCACCCCGGACGGCACCGAACCGGGCCTGTCGCTCCTCGCCGAGCAGGCCTACCGCCGGGGCTGCGCCGTCGTCGCCGTGGCTCCCGCCCGGTCCCCGCTCGCCGACGCGGTGCAGGGCTCGCACGGCCTGTTCGTGCCGATGGCGACCGCCCCGTACGAGCAGGACGAGCCGCTCGCCCCGTCCGCCCCCGGCGTCCTGTGGGCGCTGCTCACGCCACTGCTGGCGCTCCTGGACCGCACCGGCCTGCTGACCGCCCCGCCCGAGGCCCTGGAGAAGGTCGCCGACCGCCTCGACCGGGTCGCCGAACGCTGCGGCCCCGCCATCGCCACCTATAGCAACCCCGCCAAGACCCTGGCCGCCGAACTCGCCGACGCCCTGCCGGTCGTGTGGACCGAGGGCACCTCGGCCGGCCCGGCGGGCCGCCGCTTCGCCGCCGCGCTCGCCGAACTGTCCGGCACCCCGGCGGTCGTCTCCGAACTGCCCGAGGCGCTCGCCGCGCACAGCGCCCTGCTCGCCGGCCCGCTCGCCGCCGGTGCCGACCCCGACGACTTCTTCCGCGACCGCGTCGAGGAACCGCCCGCCCTGCACGCGCGCGTGGTGCTGCTCCGCGACCGCCCGATCGGCAGCCTCACCGCCGCCCCGGCCGCCCGCGAGCTGGCCCTCAGCCGCGACACGCCCATCAGCGAGCTGGAACCCGAGGAGGGCGGCGAACTGGAGACCCTCGCGGAACTGATCGCCATCACGGATTTCGCCGCCGTTTACCTGGCGCTCGCCTCGGGCGCCTGATCTTGCCCAGGACACGGTGACCGGCGCACGCCCGGGCAGGACTGTCGTGCACCGGGGCCGCGGCACTCGCACGAGCCACGGCCCGTCGTACGACGGGCCGCGACCCCGTACGACGGGTCATGGCCCGTGCGACGGGTCATGACCCTCGCGGGACGAACCGTGACCGCCGATACGAGAGACAACCGGCAGAGAGACCCGGAGAACCCCCATGGACCGCCTCGACAACACCATCCGCCCCTACGCCTGGGGTTCCACGACCGCCATCCCCCGGCTGCTCGGCGTCGAACCGACCGGTGAGCCGCAGGCGGAGATGTGGATGGGCGCCCACCCGGGCGCGCCTTCGCGCACCGGCCGGGGCACCCTCGCCGAGGTCATCGAGGCGGACCCCGAGAAGGAGCTCGGACCGGCGTCGGTCGCCAGGTTCGGCCCCCGCCTGCCCTTCCTCCTGAAGATCCTCGCCGCCGGGGCGCCGCTCTCCCTGCAGGTGCACCCGAACCTGGAGCAGGCCCGGCAGGGCTACGAGGACGAGGAGCGCCGCGGCGTCCCGGTGACCGCCGCGCACCGCAACTACAAGGACGCCAACCACAAGCCCGAACTCATCTGCGCGCTCACCGAGTTCGACGGCCTGTGCGGCTTCCGCGACCCCCTGCGGGCCGCCGACCTGCTCGACGGCCTCGGCGTGGACTCCCTCAAGCCGTACGTCGACCTGCTGCACGCCCACCCCGAGGACGCGGCGCTGCGCGAGGTCCTCACGGCGATCCTCACCGCCGACCCCGAGGAGACGGCCCACACGGTCGCACGGGCCGCGACCGCCTGCGCCCGCCTCGGCGGCGCCTACGCCCCCTACGCCGACATCGCCCACCACTACCCGGGCGACCCGGGCGTCCTCGCCGCGATGCTGCTCAACCACGTCCGGCTCCAGCCCGGCGAGGCCCTGTTCCTGGGCGCCGGCGTCCCGCACGCCTACCTCGACGGCCTCGGCGTCGAGATCATGGCCAACTCCGACAACGTCCTGCGCTGCGGCCTGACCCCCAAGCACGTCGACGTCCCCGAACTCCTGCGCGTCGTCCGCTTCGAGCCGAGCGACCCCGGTGTACTGCGCCCGGAGGCCTCGCCGGACGGCGAGGAGGTCTACGAGACCCCCATCGACGAGTTCCGGCTCTCCCGGTACGTCCTCCCGGCCGGCGGCGCCGCCCGCGACCTCACCCTGACGACTCCCCAGATCCTGCTCTGCACCGCCGGCACCGTACGCGCGGGGGAGCACGCGCTGGAGCCGGGCCGGTCCGTCTTCGTCCCCGCGGGCGAAAAGGCCGAAGTGTCCGGCACCGGCACCCTCTTCCGGGCCACCGTGGTCGCCTGACCGCCCCATGACACCGTCCTGACGCGCCCCTCCGCCCGGGCTGCAACAATGTCCCACCGTCAAGCACGGGCAAAACCGGGAACACGACGTACGAAGGTGTACGGCAGGACCCGGGAACGGCGTACGAAGGGACAACGCGAACACATGAGCGCGTCAGGCGGCACCAAGGCGATCGTGGCGGCACTGGCCGCCAACCTCGCTATCGCGGTAGCGAAGTTCGTGGCGTTCCTCTTCAGCGGTTCGTCGTCGATGCTCGCCGAGTCCGTGCACTCGGTAGCCGACTCCGGCAACCAGGCACTGCTGCTGGTCGGCGGCAAGAAGGCGCAGCGCGAGGCCACCCCGCAGCACCCCTTCGGGTACGGCCGCGAGCGCTACATCTACGCCTTCCTCGTCTCCATCGTGCTCTTCTCGGTCGGCGGCATGTTCGCCCTCTACGAGGGCTACGAGAAGATCAAGCACCCGCACGAGCTGGAGCACTGGTACTGGCCGGTCGGCGTCCTCGTCTTCGCGATCATCGCCGAGACGTTCTCCTTCCGCACGGCCATCAAGGAGTCCAACATCCTGCGCGGCAAGCGCTCCTGGAAGGAGTTCGTCCGCCACGCCAAGGCGCCCGAGCTGCCGGTCGTCCTCCTGGAGGACCTCGGTGCCCTCGTCGGCCTGGTCCTCGCCCTCGGCGGTGTCGGCCTCGCCGTGCTCACCGGCGACAGCGTCTGGGACGGCATCGGCACCCTGTGCATCGGCGTCCTGCTCATCCTGATCGCCCTGGTCCTCGCCGCCGAGACGAAGTCCCTGCTGCTCGGCGAGTCCGCGGGCACCGAGGAGGTCGCGAGGATCGAGGCCGCAGTCGTCGACGGCGACACGGTCACCCGCATCATCCACATGCGCACGCTCCACCTCGGCCCCGAGGAGCTCCTGGTCGCCGCCAAGATCGCCGTCCGGCACGACGACACGGCCGCCGAGATCGCCTCCGCCATCGACGCCGCCGAGGCCCGCATCCGCGAGGCCGTCCCGATCGCCCGCGTGATCTACCTCGAGCCGGACGTCTACAGCGAGGCCGAGGCGGCCAAGGGCCCCGACCGCGAGGCGACGCCCGGCGGCCCGGCCTCACCCGGCGCCGCGCACTGACGCCCTGCCGCACGACCCGTCCCGCCACCACGGGGCCCGCCGACCCCCGGCGGGCCCCGCCGGTTTCGGCCACGCCCGCACCGGCCACGGCGGTGACGCGCTCCCCGCCCCGCCCCCGGACACCCCGGCGCTTCGCGATCGGCCTGATGTGTTCGCGGGCGGACTGGGGATGGCCGGGCCCTCCGGTGTAGCTTGGGACGGAGCCAGACGTCGCTGCTGATGGCGGTCGGGCGGTCCTGACGGGACCGGCCGAGGGAGAGAGGGCCTCCGACGGACTGCGCTGCGCGCACGCGGGCATGCCTGTGTCCTCTTTCGGGCACCCCTGTGTCCGCCGCCGCGCAGATCAGCCGTATCCACCTCGATCCAACCCGAGGAGCAGCTCGTAATGACGACTGTCGAGAACCGACAGGACTTCAAGGTCGCCGACCTCTCGCTGGCCGAGTTCGGCCGCAAGGAGATCACCCTCGCCGAGCACGAGATGCCGGGCCTGATGGCGATCCGCGAGGAGTACGCCGAGGCCCAGCCCCTCGCCGGTGCCCGCATCACCGGCTCCCTGCACATGACCGTGCAGACCGCCGTGCTCATCGAGACCCTGGCCGCCCTGGGCGCGCAGGTCCGCTGGGCCTCCTGCAACATCTTCTCCACCCAGGACCACGCGGCGGCCGCCGTCGCCGTCGGCCCGAACGGCACGCCCGACAACCCGCAGGGCATCCCGGTCTTCGCCTGGAAGGGCGAGACCCTGGAGGAGTACTGGTGGTGCACGGAGCAGGCCCTGACCTGGCCGGACAGCCCCACCGGCGGCCCGAACATGATCCTGGACGACGGCGGTGACGCCACCCTCCTCGTCCACAAGGGCGTCGAGTACGAGAAGGACGGCAAGGTCCCCTCGCCCGACACCGCCGAGTCCGACGAGCACCGCGTCATCCTGGAGCTCCTGACCCGCACCCTGGCGGAGAACCCGCAGAAGTGGACCCGGCTGGCCTCCGAGATCCGCGGTGTCACCGAGGAGACCACCACCGGCGTCCACCGCCTGTACGAGATGCAGCGCGAGGGCACCCTGCTGTTCCCGGCGATCAACGTCAACGACGCCGTCACCAAGTCGAAGTTCGACAACAAGTACGGCTGCCGCCACTCGCTGATCGACGGCATCAACCGGGCCACCGACACCCTGATCGGCGGCAAGACCGCCGTCGTGTGCGGTTACGGCGACGTGGGCAAGGGCTGCGCGGAGTCCCTGCGCGGACAGGGCGCCCGCGTGATCGTCACCGAGATCGACCCGATCTGCGCCCTCCAGGCCGCGATGGACGGCTACCAGGTCACGACCCTCGACGAGGTCGTCGAGACGGCCGACATCTTCATCACCACGACCGGCAACAAGGACATCATCCTCGCCTCGGACATGGCGAAGATGAAGCACCAGGCGATCGTGGGCAACATCGGCCACTTCGACAACGAGATCGACATGGCCGGCCTGGCCAAGGTGCCCGGCATCGTCAAGGACGAGATCAAGCCGCAGGTCCACACCTGGACCTTCCCGGACGGCAAGAAGATCATCGTGCTGTCCGAGGGGCGTCTGCTGAACCTGGGCAACGCCACCGGTCACCCCTCGTTCGTGATGTCCAACTCCTTCGCGGACCAGACCCTGGCCCAGATCGAGCTGTTCACCAAGCCCGACGCGTACCCGGTCGGCGTCTACGTGCTGCCCAAGCACCTCGACGAGAAGGTCGCCCGCCTCCACCTCGACGCGCTCGGCGTGAAGCTGACCACGCTCCGCCCCGAGCAGGCCGAGTACATCGGCGTGAAGGTCGAGGGCCCCTACAAGCCGGACCACTACCGCTACTGAGTCCGCAGCCCCGCCCGTGGTGGGGGCGTCCGTGCACGGACGCCCCCACCCCCCCCCCCCCCCCCCGGGGGGGGGGGGGGGGGGGCCGCCCCCCCCCCCCCCCCACCACGGCAGGTCCTCCGAGGCAGGCCCCCGCACCCCCGTGGCGGGGGCCTGCCCCTTTGGCGGACCAGGGGCAGGCCCAGCCCGTCACACCCCAGGACCCCCATGCCCCGCGGCCGTTATTCGCTCCACGATCCGCACGATCACACCCCCCTCGCAGAAGAGCACTTCCACTGCGCCGTCGGCCCCTCCGGCTGGCGCTACGTCTCCCGGCTGACCGCTCCCTCGGGCGATCACCGCGGCTCCGTCGACCTCACCCTCGACGACCTCGGCCGCCCCGTCCGCGTCGAACTGCACGCCGCGGACTGGCAGGTGCGCGGGGCCGCCCTCGACGGCGTCACCTGGGTCCGCACCGATCCGGCCGGCACCCACGCCACGGAAGGCAACGTGCGCGCCCACGCCTTCACCGGCACCTCCCCCGCGTTCCTCGTCGCCACCGCCCGTCTCCTGCGCCTCACCCCCTCCGGCCCGGCGACCCGCGTACGCCTCGTCGCCTTCACGGACCCGGTCCTCGCCCCGCGCACCGTGGACCAGTCCTGGGCTCTGGTGAACAGCGAAGCACACGCCACTGACAACGGCCCCCTCACCGTGGACGAGTACCAGGTCACAGCCCTGGACACGGGCGAGCAGCACACCGTGCACCTCACCGGCGACGTGGTCCTCGCCGCGCCCGGCATCGAGCTGGAGGACCTCCAGTCGCCGCCGTCGGTGTTCCCCGGGAGACCGGCGGAGCTCTGAGGAGTCCCGGGAAGACCCGGGGCGTTCCGCGGAGACGGTGAGCCGCGGCGGCCCCGCCTACGCCGGCGGAACGAAGCGGGTGGCGGGACGCTCGGCCCCCTGGACCTCCTGGCCCCCCTGCGCTTCCTGCGCCTCCCGCGGCACCGCGGAACCGTGCCCGCTCGCCGCGGCCCCGTCCCGCCGGCCGGCCGGAGCCGTCCCCGGAGTCATCGGGGAAGCGGGCCGGGTGGCCGGACGGACCGGCGGCCCGTACGCTCCCGGCACCCCGGACGCACCGCCCGCGGCGCCCGCCCCCGCACCGCCGCCGAAGGCGCGCCGGGCCTCACGGGCCTGCCGCTCCTGCACCACCGCGGCCAGATACACGGGAGGCGGGACGTCCTGCGGCACCGGAGCCCCCGTACGATCCGCCAGGTCGGCGGCCAGCCGCTCCGCCATCGCCCAGCCGACCTGCGGATCCAGCTGCTGCATCCGCGTCAGGTACTGGCGCACGGCCAGCCACAGACCGTCGGGCACCCCGGACAGGTCCAGCCCCGAGAACCGTCCGGCCAGCCAGGGCGGAGGCGGCGGCACGAAACCCGTCCGCGCGACCGGCACGCGCTCGCGCACCACCAGGGTCCCCGCGAACACGTCCCCGAGCCGCCGCCCGCGCGCCGACACGAGCGAGGCGACGCAGGCCACGACCCCGAACGTCAGCAGGATCTCGATCACCCCGATCAGACCCCGCACCAGCGCGTGCCGGAACCGGATCGGCCCCCCGTCGTCGCGCACCACCCGCAGCCCGCACGCCAGCTTCCCGAGCGACCGTCCATGGCTGAGCGTCTCGACCGCGACCGGCCCGCCCACCAGCACGAGAACGAACGTCGCGATGGACAGCGCCAGCTGCGCCGCCTCGTCCAGGGAGGCGGCGGAAACCATTACCGCGATGGTCACCGCGACGTACACCGCCACCGCCACGACGAGATCGAGCAGCACCGCCAACGCCCTGCTGGGCAGCCTCGCGGGGCGCAGCTCCAACGCCACCGCCTCGCCCGTCACCAGCTCACTCACGCCCGCCGCCCTTCCCCGGCCTGCCCCCGACACCGCCAGTCTGCCAAGCTGAGGGAACATCGCGCCGCAGTGCGACAAACAGATCACGTAGATCGAGCAGATCCACGACGAGCCGCCGACGAACAGCCGAGGAGCAGGCACACCGATGGACCTCGACGTCTTCGTCTCCGCCCACCGGGCGGAGTGGGACCGCCTCGACGCCCTGCTCCGGCGCCGGCGCCGGCTCACCGGCGCCGAGGCCGACGAACTCGTCGCCCTCTACCAGCGCGCCGCCACCCACCTCTCCCTGATCCGGTCCAGCGCCCCCGACCCGCAGCTGACCGGCCGGCTCAGCCAACTGGTGGCACGCGCGCGCAGCGCCGTGACGGGAACCCGCCGCGCCTCCTGGCGCGACGTGACCCGCTTCCTCGCCCACGGCTTCCCGGCCGCCGTCTACACGTCACGCCACTGGTGGGTCCCCACCGCGCTGCTGTCCACGGCGGTCGCGGCCCTCCTCGGCTGGTGGATCGGCAGCCATCCCGAGGTCCAGGCGTCCATCGCCGCCCCCAGCGAACTGCGCGAGCTGACCCGCCCCGGCGGCCAGTACGAGACGTACTACTCGAGCCACCCCGCGGCCTCCTTCGCCGCCCAGGTCTGGACGAACAACGCGTGGGCCGCCGCACTCTGCCTGATCCTGGGCGTCTTCCTCGGCCTGCCGGTCATCTGGATCCTGTTCCAGAACATGCTCAACCTCGGCATCGGCGTCGGCCTGATGTCCTCGGCCGGCCGGCTCGACACCTTCCTCGGCCTCGTGCTCCCGCACGGCCTGCTGGAACTGACGGCGGTCTTCGTGGCGGCGGGCACCGGCCTGCGCCTCGGCTGGACTCTCGTCGACCCCGGCCCACGCACCCGGCGCACCGCCCTCGCGGAGGAGGGCCGGGCCGCCATCGGCATGGCGATCGGCCTCGCCCTGGTCCTCTTCGTCTCCGGTGCCATCGAAGGCTTCGTCACCCCGTCCGGCCTCCCCACCTGGGCCCGTATCGCCATCGGGGTCGCCGCCGAGCTGGCCTTCCTGGCGTACGTGTACGTGCTCGGCGGCCGCGCGGCCCGCGCAGGGGAAACCGGTGACCTCGAGGCGGCCGAGCGCAGCGCCACCGTCCCCACGGCCGCCTGATGTGCGCACAGGTCTGCTGAACTGCTAGTCTCCTCTTCGCCCCGCGGGAGCCGTTGACACGGACCATGCGGGGAGGTAGATTCGAACAGTTGCCTGGAGATGGGCTCAGATCTCGTCCCGGCAGCAGTGAGCATCTGTCCGCTTCCCGAAACGCTGATTTCGGAGAAGCCTCTCCCGATGAATCGGAAAAGAACGGCCGGTCAGTCCGGTCTGGAACTTCTGATAAAGTCGGAAGCGCCGGAAAGGGAAACGCGGAAGCGGGAACCTGGAAAGCACCGAGGAAATCGGATCGGAAAGATCTGGTAGAGTCGGA
>NZ_JBFATO010000040.1:0-73158 GCF_040678355.1 Streptomyces sp. NPDC052701 | reverse complement strand
GAGTACCGGTCGTAGATCTCGCAATCCACACCGAACCCAGAAGGCCCTCACCTCTTCAAGCACCCAGCACGCGTGTCACCAACGTCCCGGGACAGCACAGCTAGGGCCTGTCGTCGAACTCCCGCCTGCCCCGCGACGCCCTGCACGCACTCTCGCCGCACCGGGCGCGGACCCGAGTACATCCAAGTACGAGGGTCCGCGCCCGGCACGCCGAGAGCACGCACCCGACGCCGCGGGGCCCCCTCCGGGCGGACGACGGGAATGTGACGACAGGCCCTAGCCGAAGGAGCACCCGCCGGACCGGAGGTGACGTCATGTCAAGCGGGTGGTCGGGCACACCTGTTCGGCCGTATCGCTGATCCATTCGTGCCCTGTCGTCCCCCGGCCGCACCACATGAACGGGCCCCCGGCCCGGGAGGCGGCCACGATCGCTGGCATGCGCCTCTTCCGCCGCCGTCCGCTGCTCGCCTCCGTGCTCCTGTGCGCGCTCGCCGTGCTCGCGGCCCGGCCCGCCGACGTCGACGGCTCGCACGGATCCGCCTCCGGCGTCAGCGCACAGGTGGCGCGGCTGTACCGGGACGCGGCCCTGGCGACGCGGCGGTACGAGGAGGGACGACGGGAGGCCGACGCACAGCGGGCACGGGCCCGGCGGCTGGAGGAACGCCTCGACCGCCGGCGGTGGGAGATCGCCGGGGCACGCGAGGACCTGGGCCGCATCGCCCGCGCCCAGTACCGCAGCGGCGGCGGGCTGCCGATCGCCGCGCACATCGCCTTCGCCGACGACCCGGACGACCTGATGCGTGGTCAGCACGCCTACTCCCGGGCGCAGCTCACCCTCGACCACGCGCTCGAGAGGAGCCGCCGCGCCGAGGCCCGGCTCGCCGCGGACGAGGCGAGGACCGCGGCGGCGCGGCAGGCACTGGAGCAGCGGAACGCCGAACTCGTCGAGGTGAGGCGGGGGATCGAGGAGAAGCTGGAGGAAGCACGCCGGCGCCTCCAGGGGCAGGCGGACGCCTCGGTTGCCTCGGGCGCCTGCCGCGGCCCGGTCCGCCTCGGCCAGCCGGTCACGGGCTCCACCGGCACGTGGGTGGCGCCGGTGGAGACGTACCGGCTCTCCGCGTCCTTCGGCAGCGGCGGCGAGCGGTGGGCGAACCGGCACACGGGTCAGGACTTCGCGGTGCCGATCGGCACGCCGGTGCGGTCCGTCGGTCACGGCCGGGTGGTGCGGGTGTCGTGCGGAGGCCCCTTCGGTATCGAGGTCGTGGTCCAGCACGCCGGCGGCTACTACACGCAGTACGCCCACCTCGCCGCCGTGGCCGTCGGGCAGGGGGAGCGGGTGGTCCCCGGGCAGTGGATCGCCCAGTCGGGCACCACCGGGAACTCGACCGGTCCGCACCTGCACTTCGAGGTACGGATCACCCCGCAGGCGGGCTCGGCGGTGGACCCGGTGGCATGGCTGGCGGACCGCGGGGTGCCGACCGGGTAGGCGAGGACGGGAGGCGGGCGGTTCCCGGGGAGGGCTACGCCCGCTCCGTCAGCAGCTGCTCGATGACGACCGCCACGCCGTCCTCGTTGTTGGCGACCGTCTGCCCCGACGCCGCGGCGACCACGTCCGGATGCGCGTTGCCCATCGCGTACGAGCGTCCGGCCCAGGTCAGCATCTCGACGTCGTTCGGCATGTCCCCGAAGGCGACGACCTCCTCGTGCGAGATGCCGCGCTCGGCGCAGCACAGGGCGAGCGTGCTGGCCTTGGAGACGCCGGGACCGCTGATCTCCAGCAGGGCGCTGGGGCTGGAACGGGTGACGTTGGCCCGGTCGCCGATCGCCAGCCGGGCCAGGGTGAGGAAGGCGTCGGGGTCGAGCTCCGGGTGGTAGGCGAGGATCTTCAGCACGGGTTCGGCGGCCGCGGGGCCGTCCGCCGCGAGCAGTTCCTCGGCGGGCGCCAGGCTGTCGGGGACCTCCATGTGCAGCTTCGGATAGGCCGGTTCCTGGTGGAAGCCGTACGTCTGCTCGACCGCGTACAGCGTGCCGGGCGCCGCCTCGCGCAGCAGGCGTACGGCGTCCAGCGCGTTCTCGTGGGCGAGCTCCCGCACCTTCACGAAGCGGTGGGCGCCGGGACCGCCGTGCAGATCGACCACGGCGGCGCCGTTGCCGCAGATCGCCAGGCCGTGGCCGTGGACGTGGTCGCTGACGACGTCCATCCAGCGGGCCGGGCGGCCGGTGACGAAGAAGACCTCGATGCCCGCCTCCTCGGCGGCGGCCAGTGCGGCGACCGTGCGCGGGGACACCGACTTGTCGTCGCGCAGCAGGGTGCCGTCGAGGTCGGTGGCGATCAGCCGCGGCGGAACGATGGGGGTACCTCCCTGTTCGAGCGGAGTCGAGAGCTTGGAGGAGGCCGGGGTGCCGGTCTCTCGGGTCGCTGAGGTCACCCGGTCATTGTCCCGCATATGCCCGCACGGCCGTGCGGGAGTCCGCACAGGTGAGTGGTCGGCATCCTCGCGGGCACCGCCCCGGCGCGCTCACCGGGCCCGTCGGCCGGCCGGACTCAGCGAAGCTGCGCCAGGGCCTCCATGGCGATCCGCTCGAAGACCTTCTCCTCCGCCGCGAAGTCCGAGTCGGGGATGGGCCAGTGGATCACGATCTCGGTGAAACCCAGCTCCTGGTGCCGGCCCGCGAAGTCGACGAACGCGTCCAGCGACCGCAGGGGCCGGTTCCGGTCCGGGGTGAACCCGGTGAGCAGGATCCGGTCGAGCTCGGCGACGTCCCGGCCGTTCGCGGCGCACACGTCGGCCAGCTTCTCGGCCTGGCGGCGTAGGGCCTGGACCGACTGCTCGGGCGTGCCGTTCTCGTAGAGCTTGGGATCACCGGTGGTCACCCATGCCTGCCCGTACCGCGCGGCGAGTGCGAGCCCGCGCGGCCCGGTCGCGGCCACCGCGAACGGCAGCCGGGGGCGCTGCACACATCCCGGGATGGTGCGGGCCTCGTGCGCCGAGTAGAAGTCGCCCTGGTACGACACCGAGTCTTCGGTGAGCAGCCGGTGGAGCAGGAGGACGAACTCGCCGAAGCGGTCGGCCCGCTCGCGCGGGATCCACGGCTCCTGGCCGAGCGCGGTGGCGTCGAAACCGGTGCCGCCCGCGCCGATGCCGAGGGTGATCCGCCCGCCGGAGATGTCGTCGAGGGAGATCAGCTCCTTGGCGAGGGTCACCGGGTGCCGGAAGTTGGGTGAGGTCACCAGGGTGCCCAGGCGCAGTCGGCCGGTGGCCGCCGCGGCGGCGGTGAGCGTCGGCAGGGCGCCGAACCACGGGCCGTCCCGGAAGCTGCGCCAGGACAGATGGTCGTAGGTGTACGCGGCGTGGAAGCCGAGCTGCTCGGCACGTGTCCAGGCTGCACGGCCGCCCTCGTGCCAGCGGCGGTGGGGAAGGATCACGGTGCTCAGACGCAGACTCATGACGTCGAGCCTAAGCGCCCGGCCGTGTTTCACGTGAAACGAGCGCCGTGCGCTTCCCCGCTCACGGCCGAGTCGCCGAGCCCGGCGCCCTCGTCCGCGGAC
This sequence comes from Streptomyces sp. NPDC052701, assembly GCF_040678355.1. Lineage (NCBI taxonomy): Bacteria > Bacillati > Actinomycetota > Actinomycetes > Kitasatosporales > Streptomycetaceae > Streptomyces > Streptomyces sp. NPDC052701. The sequence goes on along the minus strand of NZ_JBFATO010000040.1, from coordinate 69,608 downwards.
CGCGGCGCCCGTGTCCTTCTCGCCCGTGGGCCGCCGGCCGCGTCATCGCACCCGCCCGCTCAGCCACGGACTGAGGTTGATCACCGGCATGTACTCCTTGTGCATGCGGTCGCCGGGGAGCGGCACGACGAGGAAGTAGCCCGGGGGGAAGCGGCGCGCCCGGACGTGGGCGAGTCCGTCGTAGAGGGAGCGCAGGAACGCCGGTACGTCGTCCCGTGGGACGTCGGGGCACTCGACGCCCTCGACCGTGATCAGCGCGTCGCCCTCGGGGTGGAGTCGCACGCTCACCCGGGGCAGACCGCCGAACTCGACGTACGCCTCGTGGGGCAGGGAGCCGTCCGGGTCCCTGACGACACCGATGCCCGCGGCGCTGCGCCGGGAGGTCTGGTCGGCCCCGATGTCGTGCGTGACCTCGATCTCGCGCGCGTAGGCGGCGGCGAGCTCGCGCAGGGCGCCGACGACGGCCTCGGTGGTGGGGAAGCGGTCCATCCGCCGATCATCCTCCCTCAGCGGTTCCGCGGGAACCGCAGATACCGCGGCGGCACCGCCTTCGTCAGCCAGACGCCGTTGGCGCTGACGTGGAAGACGTGGCCGTCGCGGTGCATGGCGCCCGCGTCGACCGCCAGGACGACGGGTCGTCCGCGGCGGGCGCCGACCCGGGCGGCCGTCTCGCGGTCGGGGGAGAGGTGCACGTCGTGCCGGTTCATGGGCCGCAGCCCCTCGGCGCGGATCGCGTCCAGGTGGCGGGCGACGGTGCCGTGGTAGAGGTACGGCGGCGGGGTGGCCGGCGGCAGCCCGAGGTCGACCTCGACGCTGTGTCCCTGGCTGGCGCGGATGCGGGTGCCCTCGATCGCGAAGCGCTTCTTGTCGTTCGCGGCCACGACGTGGTCGAGCTCCTCGCGGGTGAACCGGAAGCCGTGGGCGGCGGCCGCGGCCAGCAGGGCGTCGATCTCGGCCCAGCCGCCCTCGTCGAGCCTCAGACCGATCCTGTCGGGCTGGTGGCGCAGGTGCTTCGAGAGGTACTTCGACACCTTCACGGTGCGTCGCTCGTCCATGCCACCAGCGTGCCGGGCGAGACGGGTATCACGCGAAGGATTTCGCATCCGAGGTTTGATCCACAGCCAAGTGCGGTTATCCACAGCGGAAGGGGCGATTCTGTGGACAACTTCCCCCGCGAACAGGCCCGTTGGACTCACACACGCGGTTCCACCCGGGCGATCGCCCGCGCCACCCCCGGCAGGAATCGCGAGAGCACACGAGCACCGCGGGCCTCCGGCGTCACGGGAACCACCGCCTCGTTGCGCGCCACCGCCCGCAGGATCGCGCCGGCGACCTTCTCCGGCGGGTAGCCGCGCAGCCCGTACAGACGGGCCGTGCGCTTCTGGCGGCGGCGCTCCTCCGCCGCGTCCACGCCCGCGAAGTGCGCCGTGGACGTGATGGCCGTGTCGACGAAGCCCGGGCATATCGCCGTCACTCCGATCCGCTGCCCGGCCAGCTCGGCGCGCAGGCACTCGCTCAGCATCAGCACGGCCGCCTTGGTGGTGCTGTAGGCGGGCAGCGCCCTGGACGGCTGGAAGGCCGCCGCCGACGCGACGTTGACGATGTGACCGCCCTGGCCGCGCTCGGCCATGTGCCGTCCGAAGAGCCGGCAGCCGTGGATCACCCCCCACAGGTTGACGTCCAGGACCTTCTTCCAGTCCTCCGGGGTGGTGTCGAAGAAGGAGCCGGACAGGCCGATGCCGGCGTTGTTCACCAGGACGTCCACGACGCCGTACTCGGTGGCGACCTTCTGCGCGAGCTCCTCCATCGCCCGCGCGTCGGAGACGTCGGCCGTCTCCGCGAAGGCGGCGGGCGCCCCCGCCAGGCGGGACAGCCCGGCGGTGCGGACCGCGGCCCCGGCGTCCCGGTCGACGGCCACCACGCGCGCGCCCGCCGCGGCGAAGGCGAGCGCCGTCGCCCGCCCGATGCCGCTGCCCGCCCCGGTGACCAGGACGAGCTGCCCGCCGAACCGGTCGGCGTACCGGCCGGTCGCCGCCGGCCCGGGCCCGCCGTCCTCCACGGACGTCACGAACTGGGTGATCCACGCGGCCAGCTGGTCGGGACGGGTGCGCGGCACCCAGTGCCCCGCCGGGAGCGTCCGCCGGGTCAGCCGGGGCACCCACCGCTCCAGGTCGTCGTAGAGGCTCTCCGACAGGAACGGGTCCCCCTGGGGCGTGATGAGCTGCACGGGCACGTGCGCGTGGGCGTCGGTGCGCGGGCGGCGCAGCCGGGCGCGGACGTTGTCCCGGTACAGCCAGGCCCCGTGCGCGGCGTCCGACGGCAGCGACGCGGTGGGGTAGTCGCCGCCGGGGACCTTCTCCACGCGCCGCAGGATCCCCGGCCAGCGCCTGCCGAGCGGGCCGCGCCAGGCCAGCTCGGGCAGCAGGGGCAGGTGCAGGAGGTGGACGTACCAGGACTTGGCGCCCTGCCCGAGGAGCTGGCCGACCCGGCGCGGGGTGGGCCGCTTCACCCGCCGGCCGATCCAGTGGCCGAAGTGGTCCAGGGACGGTCCGGACACGGAGGTGAAGGAGGCGATGCGGCCCTCGGTGCGCCGGACGGTGACGAACTCCCAGGACTGCACCGAACCCCAGTCGTGCCCCACGAGGTGCACCGGCCGGTCCGGGCTGACGGCGTCCGCGACGGCCAGGAAGTCGTCCGTCAGCCTCTCCAGCGTGAAGCCGCCCCGCAGCGGCCGCGGGGCCGTCGACCGGCCGTGGCCCCGGACGTCGTACAGCACGACGTGGAAACGGCCGGCCAGCCGGACGGCCACCTCCGACCAGACCTCCTTGCTGTCCGGATAGCCGTGCACCAGCACCACCGTCGGCCGGTCCGGGTCCCCCAGCTCGGCGACGCACAGGTCGACCCCGCCGGTCCGCACCCGGCGCTCGCGCGCACCCTTCAGCGTCACTCGTCCTCCGCTCGACGTCGCGCTCCTGCGCGCCGGTCCGCATCCGGTGGGCGCCGCGCCGCGCCCTCGCGGGCGAGGCGCCGCACGATCCGCGGCCCCCGCGGCCCGCCCGGGAGCCCGCGTGTCACTGCCGTCGTCATGCCACCGCCCCACTGGTCCGTGCCGACCGCGGTACGTGTCCGTCACGCGGCACCGGCGTCACGCGGCACCGGCGAATGTGGCACCTTGTGAGAGACCGCGTCAACAGTGCGGTGCCGGGCCGGAGCCGGTGCCGGGTTCCCGTCCGCGGTAGCTCTCAAGCAGCAGATCCCCTACGGGTCCGTACGACTGGAGTCGGACGCCGAGACGGCTCTGCGGTCTGACGACGGGCGCGGCCCGCGTCACTAGGGTCGGAGCGTGACTGTGATCGCGACCGAAAGCCTGAGCAAGCGGTTCCCCAGGGTGACCGCGCTTGACCGGCTCTCCGTGGACGTCGGGCCCGGTGTGACCGGACTCGTCGGAGCCAACGGCGCCGGCAAGTCCACACTGATCAAGATCCTGCTGGGTCTGTCCCCGGCCACCGAGGGCCGTGCCGAAGTGCTCGGACTCGACGTCGCCAGCGAGGGCGCCGCCATCCGCGAGCGGGTCGGCTACATGCCGGAGCACGACTGCCTGCCGCCCGACGTCTCGGCCACCGAGTTCGTCGTCCACATGGCGCGCATGTCCGGCCTGCCGCCCGCCGCCGCGCGCGAGCGCACCGCGGACACCCTGCGCCACGTCGGCCTGTACGAGGAGCGCTACCGCCCCATCGGCGGCTACTCGACCGGCATGAAGCAGCGCGTCAAGCTGGCGCAGGCCCTCGTCCACGACCCGCAGCTGGTCTTCCTGGACGAGCCCACCAACGGCCTCGACCCGGTCGGCCGCGACGAGATGCTCGGCCTGATCCGCCGCATCCACACCGACTTCGGCATCTCGGTGCTGGTCACCTCCCACCTGCTGGGCGAACTGGAGCGCACCTGCGACCACGTCGTCGTCGTCGACGGCGGCAAGCTGCTGCGCTCCAGCTCCACCACCGACTTCACCCAGACCACGACGACCCTCGCCGTCGAGGTCACCGACACCGACGAGCACCCGGACGGCACCCGCGCGGTGCGCGACGCGCTGCACGCCCGCGGGGTGACCGTCGAGTCCGGCAGCGGCCTGCCGGGCGCGGGCCACGTCCTGCTGCTCACCGCCCAGGGCGAGGAGACCTACGACCTGGTCCGGGACGTGATCGCGGACCTCGGCCTGGGCCTGGTGCGCATGGAGCAGCGCAGGCACCACATCGCGGAGGTCTTCACGGCCGGCGGACACGGCGGCGACGAGCAGCGGAAGGAGGCGGCCGGCCATGGCGGTTGAGCAGCCCCTGGGCACACCGGTCACCCCGTCGGGTGACCAGACCCGCATCCACAACATCGGCTACCGCACCTACGACGGCCCGCGTCTGGGCCGCGCCTACGCCCGCCGCTCGCTGTACTCGCAGTCCCTGCGCGGCTCCTACGGCCTCGGCCGCTCGGTGAAGTCCAAGGTCCTGCCGATGCTGCTGTTCGTGGTGATGTGCGTGCCCGCGGCCATCATGGTCGCCGTCGCCGTGGCCACCAAGGCCAAGGAACTACCGCTCGAGTACACGCGCTACGCGATCGTCATGCAGGCCGTCATCAGCCTGTACGTCGCCTCCCAGGCACCCCAGTCCGTCTCGCGCGACCTGCGCTTCAAGACCGTCCCGCTGTACTTCTCGCGGCCCATCGAGACCGCCGACTACGTGCGGGCCAAGTACGCGGCGCTGGCCTCGGCGATGTTCATCCTCACCGCCGCCCCGCTGCTGGTCCTCTACGCCGGCGCGCTGCTGGCCAAGCTGGACTTCACCGACCAGACCAAGGGATTCGCGCAGGGACTCGTCTCCGTGGCACTGCTCTCACTGCTGTTCGCCGGGATCGGCCTGGTCATCGCCTCGGTCACGCCGCGCCGCGGCTTCGGCATCGCCGCCGTGATCGCCGTCCTGACCATCTCCTACGGGGCGGTCTCCACCCTCCAGGCCATCGCCGACGCACAGGGCAACGCCTCCGCCATCCCGTGGATCGGCCTGTTCTCGCCGGTCACGCTCGTCGACGGCGTGCAGTCCGCGTTCCTGGGCGCGACCTCCGCCTTCCCCGGCGGTGTGGGCCCGGACAACGCCGAGGGCGCCGTCTACGTCCTGGTCTGCCTCGGCCTGATCGCCGCCGCCTACGGCCTCCTGGTGCGCCGCTACAAGAAGGTGGGACTGTGACCACGCTCTCCCTCGACCACGTCTCCCGCTGGTTCGGCAACGTGGTCGCCGTCAACGACATCACCATGACCATCGGCCCCGGCGTCACCGGCCTGCTCGGCCCCAACGGCGCCGGAAAGTCCACCCTCATCAACATGATGGGCGGCTTCCTGGCCCCCTCCACCGGCACCGTCACCCTCGACGGGCGGCCCGTGTGGCGCAACGAGGCCGTCTACCGGCACATCGGCGTCGTCCCGGAGCGGGAGGCGATGTACGACTTCCTCACCGGCCGCGAGTTCGTCCTCGCCAACGCCGAGCTGCACGGCCTGGGGGCCAAGGCCGCGCAGCAGGCGCTCGCCACCGTGGAGATGGAGTACGCGCAGGACCGCAAGATCGCCACGTACTCCAAGGGCATGCGCCAGCGCGTGAAGATGGCGAGCGCCCTGGTCCACGACCCGTCGCTGCTGCTGCTCGACGAGCCCTTCAACGGCATGGACCCGCGTCAGCGCATGCAGCTCATGGACCTGCTGCGGCGCATGGGCGACGAGGGCCGCACGGTGCTGTTCTCGTCCCACATCCTCGAAGAGGTCGAGCAGCTGGCCTGGCACATCGAGGTCGTGGTCGCCGGCCGGCACGCGGCCAGCGGCGACTTCCGCAAGATCCGCCGCCTGATGACCGACCGGCCGCACCGCTACCTGGTCCGCTCCAGCGACGACCGCGCCCTGGCGGCCGCGCTGATCGCCGACCCGTCGACCTCGGGCATCGAGGTCGACCACGCCGAGGGCGCCCTGCGCATCCAGGCCGTCGACTTCGCCCGCTTCACGGCCCTGCTGCCGAAGGTCGCGCGCGACCACGGCATCCGCCTGCTCACGGTCTCACCGTCCGACGAGTCCCTCGAGTCCGTCTTCTCGTACCTGGTCGCGGCGTAGGAGGCCCTGATGTACGACCCCACAGTCGCCCGGCTCACCTACCGGGCCCTGCTCGGCCGTCGCCGGGCCCTCATCCTCGGCGCGCTGCCCCTGCTGCTGATCGCCATCTCCCTGGTGGTGCGCGCCCTCGCCGGGGCCGACGACCAGACGGCGTCGGACCTGCTGGGCGGACTCGCCCTCGCCACGATGGTGCCGATCATCGGCGTCATCGCCGGCACCGGCGCGATCGGGCCCGAGATCGACGACGGCTCGGTGGTGTACCTGCTGTCCAAGCCGATCAAACGGCCGACGATCATCTTCACCAAGCTGATCGTCGCGATCGCGGTGACGATGGTGTTCTCGGCGGTGCCGACGCTCGTCGCGGGCTTCATCCTGAACGGCAACGGCCAGCAGATCGCCGTCGCCTACACCGTGGCCGCGCTGGTCGCCTCCATCGCGTACGCGGCACTGTTCCTGCTGCTGGGCACGGTCTCCCGGCACGCCGTGGTGTTCGGACTCGTCTACGCGCTGGTCTGGGAGGCCCTGTTCGGCTCCCTGGTGCCGGGCGCCCGCACGCTGAGCGTCCAGCAGTGGTCGCTGGCCGTGGCCCACGAGGTCGCCGACGCGGGGAACTTCGTGACCTCCGACGTCGGACTGACCACCGCGACGGTGCTGCTGGCCGCGGTCACCGTGCTCGCCACCTGGTACGCCGGCCAGAAGCTGCGCTCGCTCACGCTCGCCGGGGAGGAGTGAGACGTCCCGGTTCCGGCGGGGGCTTCAGCCTCCGCCGGGCCGTCCCGGCCGGACCCCGCCCGCCCCGGCCACACGGCCGGAAGGCCGGCTTATTCGGTGGCGCCCGCCCCTCCCGCACCGGCACAGTGGTTCCGTCCGCACCGCCGGGATCCGGGGGATCCGTCCGGCGTCACGTTCTGGGAGAGGAGCCGGACGATGTCCCTGCACGGCAGTACGTCCAGCTCCCGGCAGGGCGGCCCGCGGCGGGCTCCGGAGTAGTCACCACCTCTCCGTGGAGTCCGCCCCGCACGGGGAGCCGCCCGGGGCGGCCGCTTCGAGCACGCGAACACCGCTTCGCGTGGGCCGCCCACCCGGAGGATTGGCCGAGTGGTAAGGCACTGGCTTGCTAAGCCATGGTCGGGTCCGAAAAGCCCGCGCACGTTCGATCCGTGCATCCTCCGCAGAGACCGCTGGAACTATCGGGACCGCTGGGACCGCAGAGACCGCTGGGACCACAGAGACCGGTGGGACTACCGGGACCGCTGGGGCCACTGGGACCGTTGGGGCCGCTGAGCGGACAGGCCCCGCCAAGGCCACCGGGTCCGCGGAGACCGTCCGCGGAGACCGGGAGCTCAGCCCAGCAACCGCTCCAGCACCACCGCTATCCCGTCCTCCTCGTTCGAGGACGTCACCTCGTCGGCCACCGCCTTCAGCTCCGTGTGGGCGTTGGCCATGGCCACCCCGTGGGACGCCCAGGCGAACATCGGGATGTCGTTGGGCATGTCGCCGAAGGCGATCGTGTCCGCGGCCTTCATGCCGAGCCGGCGGGCCGCCAGGGACAGCCCCGTCGCCTTGGACAGGCCGAGGGGCAGGAGCTCGACGATGCCCTCGCCCGCCATGGTGACGGTGACGAAACCGCCCGCGGTGCGCGTGGCCGCCTCGCACAGCTCGTCGTCCGAGAGGTCCGGGTGCTGGATGTACAGCTTGTTCAGGGGCGCGGTCCACAGGTCGGACGCGTCCGTGAACGGGGTGGCGGGGAGCGTGCCCTGCACCTCGTAGCCCGGCCCGACCAGCACCTCGCCGTCCAGGCCGTCACGGCTCGCCGCGAGGAACAGCGGCCCGACCTCCGCCTCGATCTTGGCCAGGGCCACGCCCGCGAGCTGGCGGTCCAGCGTCACCGAGGTGAGCAGGCGGTGTTCGCCGGCGTGGTACACCTGGGCGCCCTGGCCGCAGACGGCGAGGCCGTCGTAGCCGAGGTCGTCGAGGATGTGCCGGGTCCAGGGGACCGCGCGGCCGGTGACGACGATGTGCGCGGCACCCGCCGCGGTGATCGCGGCGAGCGCGTCACGGGTGCGCCGGGAGACCGACCCGTCGGAGCGCAGGAGCGTCCCGTCGAGGTCGGTCGCGACCAGTCGGTAGGGGAAACCGGGGGGAGTGGCCGCCTCGCTCACCGGGCGACCGGTTCCAGGATCTCCCGGCCGCCCAGGTACGGACGCAGCACCTCGGGCACGTACACCGATCCGTCGGCCCGCTGGTGGTTCTCCAGGAGCGCCACGATCGTGCGCGGCACGGCGCACAGCGTGCCGTTCAGCGTCGCCAGCGGGCGGACCTGCTTGCCCTCGCGGACCCGGATCGACAGGCGGCGGGACTGGAACTCGGTGCAGTCCGAGGTCGAGGTCAGCTCGCGGTACTTGCCCTGGGTCGGGATCCACGCCTCGCAGTCGAACTTGCGGGAGGCCGAGGCGCCCAGGTCGCCCGAGGCGACGTCGATCACGCGGAACGGCAGCTCCAGCGAGGTCAGCCACTGCTTCTCCCACTCCAGCAGCCGCCGGTGCTCCTCCTGCGACTCCTCCGGAGCGACGTAGGAGAACATCTCCACCTTGTCGAACTGGTGCACGCGGAAGATGCCCCGGGTGTCCTTGCCGTGCGAGCCGGCCTCGCGGCGGAAACAGGGCGAGAAGCCGGCGTACCGGAGGGGGAGGCGGTCGGCGTCCAGGATCTCGTCCATGTGGTACGCCGCCAGCGGCACCTCGGAGGTGCCGACCAGGTAGAGGTCGTCCTTGTCGAGGTGGTAGACGTCCTGGGCCGCCTGGCCGAGGAAGCCGGTGCCCGCCATCGACTGGGGGCGGACCAGCGCCGGGGTCAGCATCGGCGTGAAGCCGGCCGCCGTGGCCTGGGCGAGGGCCGCGTTGACGAGCGCGAGTTCCAGCAGTGCGCCCACGCCCGTCAGGAAGTAGAAGCGCGAGCCCGAGACCTTGGCGCCGCGTTCGACGTCGATGGCCCCGAGGAGGTGGCCGAGCTCCAGGTGGTCCCTGGGCTCGAAGCCCTCGGCGGCGAAGTCGCGGATCGTGCCGTGCGTCTCCAGCGTGACGAAGTCCTCCTCGCCGCCCACGGGCACGTCCGGGTGGACGAGGTTGCCGAGCTTGAGCAGCAGCTCCTGGGTCTCGGCGTCGGCCGCGTCGCGCTGGGCCTCGGCGGCCTTCACGTCGGCCTTGAGCTGCTCGGCCCGCTTCAGCAGGTCGGCCTTCTCGTCCGCCGACGCCTTGGGGATGAGCTTGCCGAGCTGCTTCTGCTCGGCCCGCAGTTCGTCGAAGCGGACGCCGGACGACCTGCGCCGCTCGTCGGCAGACAGGAGGGCGTCGACGAGCGCGACGTCCTCTCCACGGGCGCGCTGCGACGCGCGCACACGGTCGGGGTCCTCACGGAGCAGGCGAAGGTCAATCACGCGGTCCAGGCTACCGGTGCGCGACGACGGCCCACGCATCACTCTTCCGGGCAACGGCTTACGTTCTGTTCCGGTAGGAAATACCCGGAGTTCTCCCCGAGTGGTCCGAGGTGTCAACAAAAGGCGCCCCATTCCCTGGGACGGGTCAGCCGGAGGGTGTTCCGTTGACTCGATTCCCTTGTGGGAAACGGGACTTGCGCCTTCGTTGTCCACAGGCGTCCACACAGCCCGACAGGTTATCCACAGGCTGTGTGGAAGATCTGTGGACTACGGAATCGATCACTCCGATACATGTGATCGCCCTGGAAATCCCCTGTGCAAACCCGCTCCATCTGCACTTTCGGTGGAAACAGGTCACCCCGAAGAGTTACGCAGAGGGAAACGGCGGACGAAGGCGACCTGTGGACCGATGAGTGGAGGAGCGGACCGAAGGGCGATTTGTCGACCGATGCACCCCCCGTTGTCGACTTGTCCCCAGGTCGAGAAGCAAGCCTGTGGATAACTCCTGTGGACAACGAAGATATGCAGGTAGGACCAGGCACCACCCGGCGCCTCGGACGAGTCAGAACCGGCCGTCCTGGCAGCGCGCCACCCAGTCCGCCGCCGCCGCGAACTCGTCGTCCGACGTCCCGGGCCGCGCCGGCCGCACCTCGTCCGGCCTCACGTCCGCCCGCGGATACGAGCCGAGGAACCGCACCTGCAGACAGATCCGCTTGAGCCCCATCAGGGCCTCGGCCACCCGGCGGTCGGAGATGTGCCCCTCGGCGTCGATGCAGAAGCAGTAGTTGCCGATGCCCGCACCGGTGGGCCGGGACTGCAGCAGCATCAGGTTGATGCCCCGGGTGGCGAACTCGCCCAGCAGGTCGCGCAGGCCGCCGGGGTGGTCGTCGCGCTGCCACAGCACCACGGACGTCTTGTCCGCGCCGGTCGGGGCGGCGGGCCGGGCGGGCCGGCCGACCAGCACGAACCGCGTCTGGGCGTTCTCCGCGTCGTGGATCCCGGTCTCCAGGGGTTCCAGCCCGTACCGGGCGGCCGCGAACTCCCCGGCGAAGGCGGCGTCGTACCGGCCCTCCTGAACCAGGCGCGCGGCGTCCGCGTTCGAGGCGGCGGACTCCCAGAGGGCGTCCGGCAGGTTCTTCCGCAGCCAGTTGCGCACCTGCGGCTGGGCGGCCGGGTGGGCGGAGACGGTCTTGATGTCCGACAGCGTGGTGCCGGGGCGGACCAGCAGCGCGAAGGTGATCGACAGCAGCACCTCGCGGTAGATCATCAGCGGCGTGCCCGCGACCAGCTCGTCCAGGGTGGTGGTGATACCGCCCTCGACGGAGTTCTCGATCGGCACGAACGCGGCCTCGGCCTCACCGCCGCGCACCGCGTCGAGCGCGGACTGCACGGACACGTACGGGATCAGCTCCCGGGTCGCCGCCTCGGGAAGGGTGCGCAGAGCGACCTCGGTGAAGGTGCCCTCGGGGCCGAGATACGCGTAGCTCGCTGGCATGACCTCACCCTAATGGGCCCGGCGGAAGGGCATCCCCCACCGGCCCACTCACGAGTGATTCTCACCCCTCCAGCAACTTCTGCCCCACGTACTCCCCCTCCGCCGCTCCGCCCGGCACCGCGAACAGACCGCTCGCCTCGTGCCGGATGAACGGCGACAGCGCGTCCCCGCGGTCCAGCTTGCGCTGCACCGGCACGAAACCGCGCAACGGGTCGGCCTGCCAGCAGATGAACAGCAGCCCCGCGTCGGGCACCCCGTCCGCGTCGATGCCGTCGTAGTAGGAGAACGGGCGCCGCAGCATCGCCGCGCCGCCGTTCTGGTCGGGGCGCGTGATGCGCGCGTGCGCGTTGAGCGGCACGACCAGGTTCCCCTCGGCGTCGGTCCTCTCCAGGTCCATCTCGGTCGTCTCGGTGCCCCCGGACAGCGGCGCCCCGTCCGATTTGCGGCGTCCGATGACGGCCTCCTGCTGCTTGACCGACAGCTTCTCCCAGTCGTCGAGCAGCATGCGGATCCGGCGTACGACGACGTAGGAGCCGTTGGCCATCCACGCCGGCTCGCCGTTCTCCGGCACGAAGACGCGCTCGTGGAAGTCGGGCTCGGCCGGCCTGGGGTTGCGCGTGCCGTCGATCTGGCCCATCAGGTTGCGGGCCGTCATGGGGTGGGCCGTGGCGCCCGGTGAGCGGTTGAAGCCGTTCATCTGCCAGCGGACGCGGGCGGCCGAGCCGGCGTCCTTCTGGAGGGCGCGCAGGGCGTGGAAGGCGACGAGGGCGTCGTGGGCGCCTATCTGCACCCACAGGTCGCCGTCGCTGCGCGCCTTGTCGAGGTGGTCGGAGGAGAAGGCGGGCAGCGGATCCAGGGCCGCGGGGCGGTGCCGGTCCAGGCCGGTCCGGGCGAAGAAGCTGCGGCCGAAGCCGAAGGTGACGGTGAGGGACGACGGCCCGGCGTCCCTGGCCACGTCGGTGTCGCCGTGCGGGGCCGGTTCGCCCGCCATCAGCCGGCGGGCGGTCTCGGACCAGCGGCGCATGAGGGCCGCCGCCTCCTTGCGGCCCGCGCCCGGGGCCAGGTCGAAGGCGACGAGGTGGCCCCGGGCCTGGAGGCCCTGGAGGATGCCGGGCTGATGTTTCCCGTGAAACATCACCTCGCCCTCGCCCAGCGAGGTGAGCGGCGTGGCCTCGGCGGGCCGGGCCGCGTACCCCGCGGCGCCGCCCGCCGCCCCGAGCACGAGTCCGGTCGCGCCGGCGGTGCCGAGGAGCCGGCGCCGTGACATGCCCCGGCCGCAGGAGGCGCCGCCGGAAGCCGGGGCCGCCGGGGTCCCGTCGGGCGTACGGGTCTGCGGGATGGACTGGTCAGGCATGGTGCGTTCAGCCGATCTGCGCGTTCTTGGAGACGGTCACCTGGTCGATGTCGGAGGTCCGCACGGTCACGTCGACCTTCCAGTCGCCCGCCATGGGGATCTGCACTCCGCTCGCCGACCAGTGTCCGGTACTGATGTGGTCGGGGACGACCGGCAGCGGCCCGATGTCCTCGGCGGCGAGGGTGAAGGCGACCTTCACCTCGGGGACGTCGAAGGCACGGCCGTCGGACCGCTCCACGTAGACGTGCATCCGGTTGCCGCCCACGCGCGCGGGGTCCAGGTCGACGGTCACGACGCCCTTGCCGTCCTCGCCGCCGGTGTCGAACGGCATGTTCACGGTCAGCGCTCCCGACGCCCCGGTCGACGACGAGGACGACGAGGACGACGAGGACGACGACGAGGCGGCCGCCCGGGCGTCCTGCTCGGTACGCCCCGGCTCGGTCTGCGTCAGCACGGTGGTGACGGCGAGCAGGACGACGGCGACCCCCGCCTCCGCGAGCACCGAGCGGCGCAGCCCGAAGCGGTTCGGATCGGCGTCCCGGGCCCGCTTCTGCCGGGCCGCCTCCCGAGCGGCCCGCTGCCGGGCGAGCTGCGCGGCCCGCTCGGGGTCGGCGGGCCGGTCTCCGTCCCGGCCCGCGTCGCCCGGTCCGTCCCCGCCCCGGCCGCCGTCGGCCGGCCGGGACTCACCGGACGGTGCGGTGCGGGCACCGGCACGCTCCTCCTCCCGCGCGGCCCCCGCCGGCACCGCATCCGCCAGCCGCCCGGTCCAGCGCCGCGAGAACCAGGCGGTCCCGACCAGCACCGCCACCAGCGCGAGTTTGGCCAGCAGCAGCTGCCCGTACCGGGTGTCGGTGAACGCCGACCAGGAGCCGAGCTGCCGCCAGGACTGGTAGGCCCCGGTGGCGACCAGCGCGAGCACACCGGCGAAGGCGACCCGTGAGAAACGGCGCACGGCGGCGGCCTCGACGGGGGTGTCGGCGGGCGCCCGGTACAAGGCCACCAGCAGGGCGCACAGCCCGCCGAGCCAGGCGGCGACGGCCAGCAGGTGGACGACGTCGACCGGCATGGCGAGGCTCGTCTGGAGCCCGGTGGAGGCGTGCTCGGACATCGCCCAGCTCGCCGCGAGCCCGGCCGAGACGACCGTCCCGCCGATGGCCAGCCCGAAGGTCAGGTCCCGCCGCTCCTCGTCCTCGCCCACCCCGGACGGCCGGCGCGCGTCGTCGTCCACGGGGGCGGGCGAGCGGGTGTCGTCGTCCACGGGGGCGGGCGAGCGGGTGTCGTCGTCCACGGGGGCGGACGGGCGGGCGTACGCGCCGAACAGCACGGCGACGAACAGCGCCGCCGCTGCGAGCAGCAGCAGCCGGGACACCAGCGCCGCGCCGGTCTTGGTCTGGAGCACCTGTCCGAGCAGGGTCAGGTCGAAGACGTCGCCGACCTTCCCGGATCCGGTGTAGGAGCCGCGCAGGAGCAGCAGTCCCAGCGTGGCGGCGGTGAGCGCCACCCACCCGGAGACGACGAGCCGCTGCACCGCGCGTACGCCGGAGCCGCGCGGCCAGCAGGCGAGCACGAAGGCGGCCCCGCCGACCAGTACGACGAAGCCGGCGTACGACAGGTAGCGCCCGAAGCCGTACAGCCAGCCGACGACCCCGTCGTCGGCGCCCTGGCCGGCGATCGCGACGGAGGTCTCGGAGGGGGCGCCGACGGAGAAGGTGAAGGCGCCGGCCACGGGGTGGCTGTCCGCCGACACCACCTGGTAGGTCACGGTGTACGTGCCGTCGGGCAGACCGCCGTGGAGCCGCACGGTGTACGTCGTGCCGCCCGGGCTGGACGGTTCGCCGGTGTCGACGCGCCTGCCCTTGGGGTCGAGCACGCGCAGGGCGCCGTCGGACAGCGCGACCTGTTCGGAGAAGGTGAGCGAGACGTGGGCCGGGGCCCTGTCGACCACCGCCCCCTGCGCGGGGTCGCTGCCGGTCAGCGCGGCGTGCGCGGAGGCCGGTGCGGCCCCCGCGAGCAGCGCGCCCGTGACGGCCAGGAGCAGCAGCACCAGCATCCGGACGCGGGGGGCGATGGTCTGCGTCACAGTGGTCCTTCCTCAGTGTCCTGAGTGCGGGGTGTACGTCGCCGGCTTCACCGGTATCTCGACCGTGACGGGGGCGGAGTGGGCGAAGCGCAGTTCCACGGAGACCGTCTGGCCCTGTCTCGGCTTGCGTTTCAGCTTCTCGAACATCAGGTGGTTGCCGCCGCTCTCCAGCACCAGCCGGCCGTGGGCGGGGATCGTGAGCCGCTCGACCTCCTGCATCGCTCCGCCGACGGTCTCGTGCACGGTGACCTGCCCCGCGACGTCGCTGCTGACCGAGGTCAGCTCGTCGGCCGCGCCGCCCTTGTTGGTGAGGGTGAGGAAGCCGGCCGCGACCTCGTCGGAGACCGGCTGCGGCATGTAGGCGGAGCCGACGGAGAGGACCGCCTTCCCGTCGTCCGGACCGGAGCCGGAGTCCGGGCCGCCGCAGCCGGCCAGGGCCAGCGCCCCGGCCAGGACGACGACCGCGGAGCCGGGACGCCTCACGGGTTCTTCCCCTCGACGATCCTGGGCAGGTCCGCGGAGTAGTCCTCGACCTGGGCGTCCTCGCCGTAGAGCACGTAACCGCCGTCGGTCTTCGGCGAGAACGCGACGACCTGGGTGCCGTGCTCGGAGACGACCTTGCCGTTCTTGTCCTTCCTCGGCGGGTCGATGGAGATGCCGAGGGTGCGGGCACCCGCCTGGACGGTCGCGAAGTCGCCGGTCAGGCCGACGAACGAGGGGTCGATGCCCTTGAGCCACTTGCCGAGCTCGGCCGGGGTGTCGCGGTCCGGGTCGGTGGTGACGAACACCACGCGCAGCTTGTCCTGCTGGGCCTTGGGCAGCTCCTTCTTGGCCACGGCGATGTTGTTCATCGTCGTCGGGCAGACGTCGGGGCAGTGCGTGTAGCCGAAGTAGATCAGCGTGGGCCTGCCCGCCGTCTCCTTGCGGAAGTCGTACTTCTCGCCCCGCGTGTCGGTGAGGACGAGGTCCGGCTTCTCGAACGGCTTGTCGAGGACGGTGGCGGCCTTGTCGGAGGACGCCTCCTCCGAGACGACGGCGACGGGCTTGCCGGCGTCGTCGCCGCTGCCGCAGGCGGTCAGGGTGAGGGAGGCGGCGGCCAGCAGGGCGGCCGCGGCGAAAGTCTTGGTGCGCATAGAGAAATGTCCCGGATGTGAGAGATCCGGCGCGCGCCGGGGTGCTCCCGGCCCGTGGGCGGGCGGCCCGTGGACGGGCCCCCGGCGCGCGCCGCTGATGACTGCGGCGGTCTCAGACGGTGGTGCGCCTACGGCCCGCGAGCACGCCGTAGGCCACGCCGGCCGCGCCGACGACGATGCCCACGACGCCCAGGACGCGGGCGGTGGTGTCGGTGCCGTCGGACTCGGCCTCGGACTCGGCCTCGGCGGAGGTGCCGGCGGAGGCGTTCCCGGCCGCCTCGGCGTCGTCGGAGGCGGCGTCGTCCGACGTGCCGTGCGCGTGCCCGTCCTCGGAGGCCTCGGACAGCGCCAGCACCGGCGCCGGGTTGTCGGGCTCCTCCTGGCCCTCCTGCGGCACCTCGATCCAGCGGACGACCTCCTTGTTGGAGTACGTCTGCAGGGCCTTGAACACGAGCTCGTCGGTGTCCTCGGGCAGCGCGCCGAGGGAGACCGGGAACTTCTGGAAGAAGCCGGGCTCGATGCCCTTGCCGTCGGCGGTCCAGGTGACCTTGGTGACCGCCTCGCCGATCTTCTTGCCGTGCAGTTCGAGCGGCTCGGGCAGCTTCGACTTGGTGACCTCGATGTCCCAGCCCTCGACCGGCGCCGGCATGACGGAGGCGATCGGGTGGTCGGTGGGGAAGGCGACCTCGAGCTTGGTGGTCGAGGCGTTGTCGCGCTCGTTGGGGACCTTGAAGCCGACGACCGCGTAGTCGCCCTTCGCGGCGGCGCCCTCGGGCTCCACGGTGACGTGCGCGAACGCGGGGGCGGACAGGGCGAGGGTGGCGGTACCGGCGACGGCGGCGACGGCGGCGATACGGGAAGCCTTCATGGCAGGAGCACTCCGCTTCGAGTGTGGTGTCGACGAGGGGGAACGGATGCGCGCGTGGAGGCCCCGGCCGGGCGGCCGTACGGCTCCCGGACGGCGGGCGCACGCGGCGCCGGGCGCACCCGCGCGGGCCGCGCGACGACGTCCCTGCCCCGGTGTGGCGGAGTGGTGGTGGCGTCGCGTCAGGCGGCCAGGGCGAGTGCGGCGGCGGCCGGCGGGCCGCGCCGGATCACCGTGTGCTGGAGCGCGGTGGCGGAGGGCTTCGGTGGCGCGGGCGGAGCGGTGCGCGGCGGACGCGGGAACCCCTCCGGGGCTCCCGGAAGCCCGGCGCGCAGGGCGCGCACCAGCGCGAGCGCCGCACGCAGGGACCGTACGAGTGCCCCCTCGGCGACACCGTGCGCCGACTGGGCCGACAGCTCCGCGAGCCGCAGCAGGGCCAGGTCGCCCCGGCGCAGCAGCCATCCGGCGACCAGTGCCGCGAGGAGGTGGCCGAGCAGCATCGGCAGGGACGGCAGCAGCGGTGCGGGGGAGTCCGCGGCGGTCGGCAGGGCGTCCGCCGGATGGTGCGCGCCGGGGCCCGTGGCCGGGTGGAGGCGCGCCTGCGTGAGGATCTCCCGGGCCCGGGCGGGACTGATCGCCGCCGCCGTCCCGCACGTCAGCCGCGCGGCCTGCCGGACCAGCGCGGCGTCGGACACGGCGGCCGTGGAGCCCGTCGCCGCGTGCTGGCCCAGCCCGAACAGCGTGTGCAGCACGGCCTGGCCGGCCGTCAGCAGGGCCACGATTCCCGGCAGCGCGCGTTCGCGCCCGGCGAGCGGCGCCGCCACCACGACCATCCCGAGGAAGCCCGCGCCCAGTGTCCACAGCGGGACCGCGGCGCAGGAGGCCAGCGCGTGACCGGCCCCGGCCAGCACGACGCAGACCGCGGCGAACACCGCGGCCCGCAGGATCCGGAGCTCGTGTCCGGGCCGCGCCGTGCGCGGCTGGGGGGCAGACATGGCGGGCTCATCATCCCACTGGCGCGGCCGGCTCCGTGCGCCAGGTCCGCACCCTGCCGTATGACCGGAAGGTCATCCTCTGTCCGCGCGCCCCCCACATACACCGGTCGCGCCCGGGACGCATCCGCCGTACGGGCGGCATCACGCCGACTTCGCGCTTACGGACGGACACTCAGGGCAATACGTAACGGTACGTCGAGCCGCGGCCAGGAGGCTGGAACATGAGCATCTGGTGGTCCGTCCATCTGCGGCGCGAAGCTGCGAGCGTGCCGCTCGCCCGGCGCCTGCTGCTCGGCACGATGGAGACCGCGGGCGTCGATCCCGACGTCTCCTACGACCTCTCCGTCGCCCTGAGCGAGGCCTGCGCGAACGCCGTGGAACACGGTGGGGACGACGCGCGGGACGACCGCTCGCAGGCGTACCGGGTGACCGCCTACCTCGACGGCGAGAAGTGCCGCATCGAGGTCACCGACGCGGGCCCCGGCTTCCCCGGCGCGGGCCGCCCCCGCCTCCAGGCCCGCTCCGTCCCGTCCGACGCGGAGCACGGCCGCGGCCTGTGCCTCATCCGGGAGCTCGCCGACCACGTCCACATCGGCAACGAACCGGGGCGGGGCGGTGCGGTGGTGAGCTTCGACAAGATCCTCAAGTGGCGGAAGGGCGCGCCGCTGATGGCGGTGTAGCGCCGCGCGGGCCGCCACGGCGGGCACCCGGGCCGTGTGCACGCCCCCGGCGGGACACCGCAGGGGCACCTCCCGCGCGACGGCGCGGCCGGCTTCCGGGGACCGCGCGGCCCGCGGGAGCCGAAGCGCCCGCGAACCGCCCCTCAGCCCTTCTCCAGCACCTTCCCCAGCGCCTCCAGCGCCTGCGGGTACACCCGCTCCCGGGGCGTCCCGTACCCCACGACCAGCCCCTGCGGCCGCCCCTCGCCCGGCGTGTGCCAGTGCTCGCCCAGGCTCCCCACCGCGAGCCCCTCCGCCTCTGCCCGGGCCAGTGCCTGAGCCTCGTCGCCGACCGGCACCAGCGCGTGCAGCCCGGCCGCGATCCCGCGGATGCGGCGCCGCGTCCCGAGCCGGTCCAGGAGCTGGTCCCTGCGCCGCCGGTAACGCAGCCGGCAGGCGCGCACGTGCCGGTCGTACGCGTGGCTGTCGATCAGCTCGGCGAGCGCGAGCTGGCCGATGGACTCGGTGTGGTGGTCGCTGTGCAGCTTGGCGTCGGCGACCTCGTCGACGAGGTGGGGCGGCAGCACCATCCAGCCCAGGCGCAGCGCGGGTCCCAGGGTCTTGGAGGCGGTGCCCAGGTAGACGACCTGCCCCGGCGCCATGCCCTGGAGCGCGCCGACGGGCTGCCGGTCGTAGCGGAACTCCCCGTCGTAGTCGTCCTCGACGATCAGCCCGCCCCGCGCGCGTGCCCAGTCGGTGAGCGCCCGCCGCCGCTCGGGGTGCAGGGTCACGCCCGTCGGGTACTGGTGGGCGGGCGTGACGACGACGGCCCGGGCGTCGCCCAGGTCCCCGGCGCGCGCGCCCCGCTCGTCGACCCGCACGGGCACCACGGTCCCGCCGTTGTGCCGCACCACCTCCCGGTGGAACGGCAGCCCGGGATCCTCCATGGCGATCTCGCCGCCGTCCAGCACGCGCGTGAGGAGGGCCAGCCCCTGTACGTACCCGGAGGTGATCACGATCCGCTCCGGCGGCGCGATCACCCCGCGCGCCCGCCCCAGGTAGCCGGACAGCGCCGTGCGCAGCTCGATCCGGCCGCGCGGATCGCCGTAGTCGTACGCCAGGGAGGGCGCCGTCGCGATCGCCCGGCGCAGCGCCCGCAGCCAGGCCGCCGCGGGGAACGCCCCCACGTCGGGGCTGCCGGGCCGCAGGTCGAAACGCGGCGCACGCGCGTGTGCCGGGGCGTCCGGCTGCTCGGCGGGGACGGACGGCAGCGCGGCGACCCGGGTGCCCGAGCCCTGCCGCGCCGTCAGGTACCCCTCGGCGACCAGCTGGTCGTACGCCGCCTTCGCGGTGCCGCGCGAGACGCCGAGCTCGGCCGCGAGCCGCCGGGTCGCCGGCAGCCGCGTCCCGGGCGCCAGCCGCCCCTCGCGCACGGCGTCCCGCAGGGACCGCTCCAGCCGCGCTCTCCGCCCCTGCGCCGAGTCCGGCTCCAGATGCAGGTCCACCCCGACACCGGACCAGAAGTCCGTCACGAAACCCTCCCCCTGGGCGCGTCAAAAACCCAGGGGACCTGCGTGGTCCCCCGGGCACACCGATGGCCGGGTACCCCGTGCGGCACCCGGCCATCCCTCGTGCGTCAGCCCTTGAGGGCCGCCATCCACGCCTCGACCTCGTCCGACCGCCGGGGCAGCGCGGCGCTCAGGTTCCGGTTGCCGTCCTCGGTGACCAGGATGTCGTCCTCGATGCGCACGCCGATGCCCCGGTACTCCTCGGGCACGGTCAGGTCGTCGGCCTGGAAGTACAGGCCCGGCTCGACCGTGAGCACCATGCCGGGCTCCAGGGTCCCCTCGACGTAGGTCTCGGTCCGCGCTGCCGCGCAGTCGTGGACGTCCATGCCGAGCATGTGGCCGGTGCCGTGCAGCGTCCAGCGGCGCTGCAGGCCCAGCTCCAGGACCCGCTCGACCGGGCCCTCGACCAGGCCCCACTCGACGAGCCGTTCGGCCAGCACGCGCTGGGCCGCGTCGTGGAAGTCCCGGTACTTGGCGCCCGGCCGCACGGCCGCGATGCCGGCCTCCTGGGCCTCGTACACGGCGTCGTAGATCTTCTTCTGGATCGCGTCGAAGCGGCCGTTGACCGGCAGCGTGCGCGTGACGTCGGCGGTGTAGTACGTGTGCGTCTCCACGCCCGCGTCGAGCAGGAGCAGGTCGCCGGAGCGGACCGGGCCGTCGTTGCGCACCCAGTGCAGGGTGCAGGCGTGCGGGCCGGCGGCGGCGATGGTGCCGTAGCCGACGTCGTTGCCCTCCACGCGCGCCCGCAGGAAGAACGTTCCCTCGATGTACCGCTCGCTGGTCGCCTCGGCCTTGTCCAGGACCTTCACCACGTCCTCGAAGCCGCGCACCGTGGAGTCGACGGCCTTCTGCAGCTCGCCGATCTCGAAGTCGTCCTTGACCAGCCGCATCTCGGAGAGGAAGACGCGCAGCTCCTCGTCCCGCTCGGCGGTGACCTTGTCGGTCAGCGCGGCCTCGATGCCGGCGTCGTGGCCGCGCACGACCCGCACCGGTCCGGTGGCCTCGCGCAGCCTGCCGGGCAGCTCGCGCACGTCGGAGGCGGGGATGCCGTACAACTGCTCGGCCTCGGTGAGGGAGTGGCGGCGGCCGACCCACAGCTCGCCCTGGCCGTCCAGCCAGAACTCGCCGTTCTCGCGGTTGGAGCGCGGCAGCAGGTAGATCGTCGCCTCGTGGCCCTCGCCCCGGGGCTCCAGGACGAGGACGCCGTCCTCGGTCTGGTTGCCGGTGAGGTAGGCGTACTCGACCGACGCGCGGAACGGGTAGTCGGTGTCGTTGGAGCGGACCTTGAGGTTGCCCGCGGGGATCACCAGGCGCTCGCCCGGGAAGCGCGCGGACAGCGCGGCACGGCGCGCGGCGGTCTCGGCGGCCTGGGGGATCGGCTGCAGGTCACGCAGTTCGGTGTCGGCCCAGCCGCTCTTCATGTTCTCGGCGAGCTCGTCGGACACGCCCGGATACAGGCCGTTCTTGCGCTGCTTGATCGGCTCTTCCTCGGCGGTTTCCGGGGTCTCCGGGAGCTCCTCGGCCACGGTCATCCTCCTCGATACGGCACTGGACCGCCTCCCATCGTACGGACGCGGCGAAAGGGGCCCACGGCCGGACGAGCGGGACGCGTCACTCGAAGCGCGCCGCCAGCAGCACCACGTCCTCCTCGCTGTCCGTCGCGTCCCGCCCGTCCGGCAGCACGGTCCGCAGGACGTGGTCGGCGACCGCGCCCGGGTCGCCCCGCAGCGCCCTGGGGACGCCGGCCGCCGCCGCGTGCAGGCGGGCGAAGGCGCGGTCGGTGGCCTCGCCGGTGCGGTGCAGCAGTCCGTCGGTGTACAGCAGCACCGTCTCGCCGGGCTCCGCGTGGACCTCCACGCTCGGCGCCTCCCAGCAGGCGAGCATGCCCAGGGGGGCCGAGACGGAGGTCTCCACGAACTCCGTGCGGCGGGCGCCGATCAGCAGCGGCGGGCTGTGCCCGGCGCCGGCCAGCGTGATCTTGCGGGCCGCGGGCTCGCAGTAGCCGAACAGGGCGGTGGCCGAGCGGGCGGGCTCGGTCAGCCGCAGCAGCAGCTCCAGGTCGGACAGCACGGCGACCGGGTCCTCGCCCTCCATCACCGCGTACGCCCGCAGGGAGGCCCGCAGCCGGCCCATCGCGGCGACGGCGCTGGGCCCCGACCCGGTGACGGACCCGACGGCGAGGCCGAGCGCGGCGTCCGGCAGCGGCAGCGCGTCGTACCAGTCGCCGCCGCCGCGCGGCCCGGCGCGGCGGCGGGCCGCGAGCTGGACGCCGGCGACGCGCGGCAGGCGGGAGGGGAGCAGTTCCTCGGACATGGTCGCCAGGTACGCGCGCGTGCGCTCGACCTCGAGGAGCCGGGCGAGGTGCTCGGCGGCGTAGCGGGCGTACAGGCCGGCCAGGTGGCGGCGGCGCTCGGACGGTTCGGCGGGTTCGTCGTAGAGCCACGCGGCGGCGCCCAGGCGGCCGGCGGCGCCGGTGGACAGGGGGAGGGCGTAGCTGGCGGCGAAGCCGAGGCGGGCGGCGACCTCGCGGTGGCGCGGGTCGAGCCCCTCCTCGGCGAACAGGTCGGGCTGGGTGATCTCCCGGTCGCCGTCCGGCAGTCCGGCCGCCGTGTCCAGGAGCCGCCCGTGGGGCAGGGAGCTGCGCGGCACGGTCTCGATGTGGCCGAGGTCGGCACGGCCCAGGCCGAGGCCGACGGTGGTGTCGGGGCCGAGGCCGTCGGCGGGTTCCAGCACGACCAGGCCGCGCCGGGCGCCCACCAGGGCGGCCCCGGCGTGCAGCAGTTCCTCCAGGGCCGCGGTGAGCGTGTGGGTGCGGGCCAGGCGTTCGGTGAGTTCGTGGAGCGTCGTGAGGTCCGACACCCAGCCGGCGAGACGGTCCTGCAGGACGGCGGCGGGCGCGTTCAGGGGGCTCGGCGGGGCGGCCGGTGAGGAACCCGCGGGGGCGGACGCGACAGTGTGTGCGGGAGCCGGAACCGTTGAATCGATTCCGGCCACTTTCGAGGGGTGCGGGGCGTTCATGATGTCCGGCTTTCCGACCGGTGCGTACTGCTCAAAAGCATCGCAAACCCCCATGTCATTCTGCGTCGCCGGCAGTGTCTCCACATGTACACGCACTCGTAAGGAGATGTCCAGCATTGTCCTGCTGGGATTCCTGGTGTCCATGAGGCTGGAGTGAACTCCCTCTCGGCCTCTTGCAGAAAAGCGAATTTGGCTTAAAACTGCCTGAGGGGACGGCTTATTGCGGTCGACTGGGCTTGCTCGACGGAGCGTCACAGCGGTCGTGATGGGTACCTACTCGGTGAAGGCCAGGGGCGGTTGGGAACTGCCCGGAACCTGGCGGCTGACCCGGGCGTCCTATCCACCGACGACCGTGCCCCATCCTCCCGTGGCGGAGGCGGAGAGAAATACGCGCGACGGCAAACGCCAGACTTCGCCACCCCACGCCATGCCCATGCTTCCGATGGACGTTGTGTGGGCGGAACAGCTGCGGACGCAGTCAGTGCTCCACCCATGGGGGTTCCCCTTGTCTGCGGCAGGGGTGTGATGCGCCAACAGGTACGCACAGTGAAGTGATCGACACATGGTGTGATGTGACCCACGGTGTTGCCAGGCGTGCAACGGAAAGGAACGAGCGCTCATGCGCGAGATCCTCGGAAGGCGACGCAGGCTCCTGTCCCGACGGAAGGACGGCAGGCCTGAGTTGATCGACGCGGCCCTGACCTTCGCGACGGAGTGGCAGTGGCCCGTGCTCCCGGGCGTGACGGCGGATCCGCGGGGCGGGTCCCGCTGCGGCTGCCCCGACCCGGACTGCACGG
This sequence comes from Streptomyces sp. NPDC052701, assembly GCF_040678355.1. Classification (NCBI taxonomy): domain Bacteria; kingdom Bacillati; phylum Actinomycetota; class Actinomycetes; order Kitasatosporales; family Streptomycetaceae; genus Streptomyces; species Streptomyces sp. NPDC052701. The sequence goes on along the minus strand of NZ_JBFATO010000040.1, from coordinate 46,069 downwards.
TGCCCGGCGCGCATCCCTTCGACCCCGGCCTCCTCGCGGCCACCACCGACGCGCGCATGGTGCGCTGGTGGTGGAGCAACCGGCCCGGCGCCCCGATCGTCCTGGCCACCGGGGGCAAGGCGCCCTGCGCGGTCTCCCTGCCCGCGCTGCCGGCCGCCCGCGCCCTCGCCGCCCTCGACCGCCGCGGCATGCGGCTCGGCCCCGTCGTCGCCTCCGCCGCCCGCTGGGCGATCCTCGTCAAGCCGTACTCCATGGAGCAGCTCGGCGAGCTGCTGTACGCCAAGGACTTCGTGCCCGGCTCCCTCCGCTTCCACGGCGAGGGCGGCTACCTGGCCCTGCCTCCCTCCGAGACCGGGCACGGCGAGGTCCGCTGGGAGCGTGCCCCGCTGCCCGGTTCGGCCTCGCCGTGGGTGCCCGACGTGGAGGCCGTGGTGGACGCCGTGGTCGAGGCCCTGACCCGTACGGGTGTGAACGCGCCCGAGGTGTGAGGGTGCCGGGCGCGCCCGCGCCCGGCACCCGCCCCGGGACGTCGTCCTCCGGGGCCATGCCGCGTCGTGCCGGGGCCGGGGCCGGGCCCGGGATCCCCGATGAGTCCGTCCGCCCTCGGCGTCGTGGTGGCGTGCGCGGTCGCGCTGCCGCCGGCCGTGGCGTCCGCGGGTCCCGTCCGCGACCGGACCGCTCCCGTCCCGGACGCCGTACGGCCCGCCCCGCGCGACGCGGCGAGGCGCCCGCCGCCCCGCCGCCCCCGGGTCTCGGCCTGTCCACCGCCGTGCGCCGCGGACCCGGCCTCTCCTCCCCCGACGGCATCCAGGCACAGAACTGCGTGGTCGCGCGGGCGAGGACACCTGGGCGCGGACCCGCCACCGCGACACGACCGGCGAGGCGCTGGACGCCGTGCTCGGCCTCATGGGCCCGACGACCGGACCGTGCGGCTGCGCCGCGCGGTGGGTACCGGGGACGAGCCCGGGACGAGCCGGGACGTGCGAGACACCCAGGGGGCGCAGCCGGGGGGGCCTGGCGGCGTACACCGCCGTCGCGGAGTTCGCGGAGTTCGCGGAGTTCGCGGAGTTCGCGGGCCGGTCCGGACGGGGGCGCTGCTGCCGCGGCCGGGAAGCAAATCGCCGACGGGAAGGGCATGTGACGCCCTGCTGCGGTGGGCGGGCGGCGGCCCGCACGGAAAGACCCGGTTGCTGGCGACGGGGGATGCACCAGCAACCGGGCTATGGGAACGGTAACAAGAGATCGGCGGTTCGCAAATTCGATCTCATTCTTTCCGGTCACCGACTGGCTTGCCCGTAAGGGGAGTTGTCCGGGACGCGCCCCTCGCGGGCCCCGGTCCGGGGGCCCGGCTGAACGGCCGGTCAGCCGGACCGGGGCGTCGTCGGCACCTCAGCTGAGCGTGACCTGGCGGTTGGTCAGGCCGCCGCGCGCGCGGCGCTCGTCGGCGGTCAGCGGCGCCCGGTCGGCCAGGGCCTCGGCGAGGCGCTCGGCGAACTCGGCGGCCGGCTTCTCCACGTCCTGCGCGCCGACCCCGCTCGGCAGGTCCCACACCGGCACGGTGAGCCCGTGAGCGCGGAAGGAACCCACGAGACGGGTGCCGTCGCCCAGGCTCGACCGGCCGGCCGCGTGCAGGCGCGCGAGCGCGTCCAGAAGCTGCTCCTCCGGATGCGGCATGACCCAGCGCAGGTGGTTCTTGTCCGGCGTCTCGCACCAGTACGCGGCGTCCACGCCCTGGAGCCGGACGGTCGGGATCGCCGCGGCGTTGGCCCGTTCCAGCGAGGCGGCCACCTCCGCGTTGGCGTTCTCCGGGTCCGGGACCCAGAACTCGAAGCCGCTGTGCACAACTGGCTCGAACGCGCCTTCCGGGTCGAGCAGGTCCTGCAGCCGCGGACCGTCGGCCGGAGCGCGGCGGCCCTGCACCGGCGTGCCGGGCTGCGCCTCCAGGGCCCGCCGGAGGGTGTCGGCGAGGTCGCGGCTGATGTCGCCCGAGGCGGTGTCGTTCTGCAGGCCGAGCAGTACCGAGCCGTCGTCGCGGCGCAGGGCGGGCCAGGCCATCGGCAGGACCGTGGCCAGCGTCACCGACGGGACGCCCGCGGGCAGGCCGCCCTTGAGCGTCAGCTCGACCGTGGCGGCCGGCACCAGTTCGCGCAGCGCCACCCAGTCGCACTCGCCCGGCAGGCCCTCGAACGGGCGGCGCACCAGCTCGGTCGCGGCCTGTGCGGCGGCCCGGCCGTGACAGGCCTTGTAGCGGCGGCCGCTGCCGCAGGGGCAGGGCTCGCGGGCGCCGACGACCGGAATCTCCCCGTCAGCGCCTCCGGCGCGGGCTCCGTCCGTGAGCTGCGGGCGCTTGGCCTTCGTCTGCGGTCGCTTCTTGGCCATCGTGGGTGTCTCCCGGTTACGGCTCGTCTCGTACGGGCGGGAGCCTAGCCGTTCGCGTCGGCGGTGACGGGACGCTGCGGACGACGTGCCGTCCGCGGACGACGCGTCGCCCGGGGACGGCCGGCGGGATGGCCCGGGGGCCGCCGGGAACGGGGCCGGTCCCGCGCCGGGTCAGGGAGCGGATCAGCCCTCTGGCCGGGGCGGAGCGGGCCGCGCGGGTCCGGGCGGGTCCGGGATCAGTCGATGTCCTCGAACGCGTCCGTGAAGTCCAGGCCCGGCATCTCGGAGATCCGCGGGGCGGTGACGCGCGTCGCGAAGTCGTCGCGGCGGTGTCCGGCGTCCGGGTCGTACACGTCGTCGTGGACGACCACCCACACCGTGACCTCGCCCCGGACGTCGTCCCGCACGCCCCAGTCGTCGGCCAGCGCGGTGACGATGTTCAGCCCGCGTCCGCCGTGCGCGGTGACCGAGGGCGTGGCCGGCGCCGGGCGGGTCGGGCCGCCGCCGTCCGTGACCTCGACGACGAGCCGGCCGCCCGGGTCCACGCGCCATGCGGCGCGGACGTCGCCGTCCCCGGCCAGGGCGTCGCCCAGGGGCCGGCCGTGCTTGCACGCGTTGCTCAAGAGTTCGGAAAGGATCAGTACGGCGTCGTCGATGACCGGTTCCGCCACGCCACCCCTGCGCAACTGATCACGCATCCGGTGCCTTGCCTCCCCCACGCCCGCAGGGCCATGGGGTACGGCCATGCTCGACGACGTGGGCACCTCCTGTGCCACCACCAACGCCACCCCCGAGACCTCCTTCGCCCCACGCCACGGTGTGGATGCCCCATTGGCCTGTACCGGAAACCGGCCGGTCCGCGTCCGGAGAGGCATTCGCAACGATCGAATACGCACCGAACGCGCCGGAGCACTCCTTGTAAGCGTATGGCTGGATTTCGTCGGTGTGGCCGAGACGTGAGGATGCGCCCGCCGGACGGCGGGGGTCAAGGGGCGTGCGGTAAGTGTGAGGCGGCAGTGACGCGGGAGGCGTTCACCGGCCGAGCTGGTCGAGCACCGCGCGCGGGCGGTTGGTGATGATCGCGTCGACGCCCAGGTCCACGCAGAGGTCCACGTCCCGGGGTTCGTTCACCGTCCACACGTGCACCTGGTGGCCGGCCTGCTTGACGCGCTCCACGTAGGCGGGATGGTTGCGCACGATCCGGATCGAGGGGCCCGCGATCCGGACGCCCGCGGGCAGCCGCCCGTCGCGCAGCCGGGGGGAGAGGAACTGCGTCAGGTGGACCGTCGGCAGCGTCGGCGAGGCGGCGCGCACGCGGTGCAGCGACCGCGCCGAGAAGCTCATGACGCGGACCGGCGACTCCTCCGGGGAGGCCGGGGCGTCGAGGCCGAACCGCTTCAGCAGGACGAGGAGCCGTTCCTCGACCTGTCCCGCCCAGCGCGTGGGGTGCTTGGTCTCGACGGCCAGCTCCACCCGGCGTCCGGCGTCGGCGACGAGTTCGAGCAGCCGCTCCAGGGTGAGGACCGAGGTGGCCTCCCGGTCCTCCGGGCGGTGCTCCCAGTCGGGCTCCTCGCCGCGCCCCCCGAGGGCCTCGCGGGTCTTCCAGGAGCCGAAGTCCAGGGTGGCGAGGTCGGCGAGCTCCAGGGCGGAGACCGCGCCGCGGCCGTTGGACGTACGGTTGACGCGACGGTCGTGGACGCACACCAGGTGCCCGTCGGCCGTCAGGCGCACATCGCACTCGAGGGCGTCGGCACCGTCCTCGATCGCCTTCCGGTACGCGGCCAGGGTGTGCTCCGGGGCGTCCTCGGAGGCCCCGCGGTGGGCGACGACTTGAATCAGCTGCTGCCGTGCGTGGGTCACCGCGTCATGGTGCCACCACGCGCGGGTAGACGTCCGGTCGGACGGACCGGGCGGATACGGCGGTCCGGACGGAGGCACCGGGATTGCATCCTTATCGCTAGTAATGACCTATATAAAGAATGACCCAGGACCCACAGCCACCGCTTACGGTGCCCTGACGGCCGGTGGGAAAAGCTGACGGCATACAAAAGGACATGCGCAGCCGCATCGCGCCGGACGCCGACCTGCGTGAACGGGCGTGACCGAGTGCGACCGAGAACAACAGCCGTGGACCGAGGAGAGAAGCTGTGAGCACCGAGAACGAGGGCACCGCGGTACCCCCCGCCCCGTCCGCACCTCCCGTGCCGGTGGATGCTCCCGCTGCTCAGACGCACCAGGAGCGCGCGGCCGCGGACGGTGGCACGCCGGCCGCGGCGAGCGCGCCGGGCGCCCACGCACAGGGAACCCCCGACCAGCCGGGCCACGGCTCCGTTCCCGGTCCGGCCCCCGCCGGCCCCGGCTCGGCGCCCCACGCCTCCTGGCCCCCGCCCCCGCCGCCGTCCACCCCGTCCTACGGCGACGGCGGCGCGGGATACGGCGCGGGCGGCTGGGGCTCGTCGTACCAGCCGCCGGCGCCGAAGGCCGGCCGCGGGCGCGGCGGCCTGGTCGCCGCGGTCCTGGCGGCCGCGCTGGTCGCGGGCGGCGTGGGCGGCGGCCTCGGCTACACCCTGGCCAGGAACAACGACGACACCGGCTCGACGACGGTCTCCGCCTCGACCAGCGGCGGCGACGTCAAGCGTGACCCGGGCACGGTCGCGGCCGTGGCGGCCAGGGCGCTGCCGAGCACGGTCACCATCGAGGCCGAGAGCGACAGCGGCGAAGGCGGCACCGGCACCGGCTTCGTCTTCGACACCCAGGGCCACATCGTCACCAACAACCACGTGGTGGCGGGCGCCGTCGACGGCGGCAAGCTCACCGCGACCTTCCCCAGCGGCAAGAAGTACGACGCCGAGGTGGTCGGCCACGCGCAGGGGTACGACGTCGCGGTCATCAAGCTCGAGAACGCCCCCTCCGACCTCAAGCCGCTCACCCTGGGCGACTCCGACAAGGTGGCCGTCGGCGACTCGACGATCGCCATCGGCGCCCCCTTCGGCCTGTCCGACACGGTGACCACGGGCATCATCAGCGCCAAGAACCGCCCGGTGGCCTCCAGCGACGGCACCGGCAGCCAGGCCTCCTACATGAGCGCCCTGCAGACCGACGCCTCGATCAACCCGGGCAACTCCGGCGGCCCGCTGCTGGACGCCCAGGGCAACGTCATCGGCATCAACTCCGCGATCCAGTCCACCGGCAACGGCGGCTTCGGCACCGGCCAGTCCGGCTCGATCGGCCTGGGCTTCGCCATCCCGATCAACCAGGCCACGTACGTCGCCCAGCAGCTGATCAAGACCGGCAAGCCGGTGTACGCCAAGATCGGCGCCTCGGTCTCCCTGGAGGACACCTCGGGCGGCGCGCAGATCACCGACCAGGGCGCCGGCGGCTCCGAGCCGGTCGAGCCGGGCGGCCCCGCCGCCAAGGCCGGTCTCAAGCCCGGCGACGTCATCACCAAGCTCGACGACCGGGTGATCGACTCCGGCCCGACCCTGATCGGCGAGATCTGGACCCACAAGCCCGGCGACAAGGTCACGATCACCTACGAGCGCGGCGGCAGGGAGCGCACGGTCGAACTCACCCTGGGCTCCCGCGTCGGCGACAACTGACCCACGCACGCGCGGGCCGACCCGTTACCCTTGTCCCCGCGCCGCCGATCACGGCCGGCGCGGGGAGGCGTGCCCGAGCGGCCGAAGGGAACGGTCTTGAAAACCGTCGTGGCAGCGATGTCACCGTGGGTTCAAATCCCACCGCCTCCGCGCGATGAGCAGTGAGAACGGCCCCTGACCGGGGAGATCGGTCAGGGGCCGTCGTGCTGCGTGCCATCCGTGAGTGCCCGTCGCTCCCCGGTGTTTCCCGCTCGATCGGGCACGGCTGGGGCACGGGATCTGGGCCGTACGCGTCACTTCCTGCGGACGGACACGAGCGCCAGCCCCATGCTCGCGAGCAGCACGAACACCACGAGCGAGGCGAAGAACAGGGCCTCGACCCAGCCGGCGTTCGCACCCGTGAGCGTGCCGTCCGCGGACGCGCATGCCACCTCCGGCGGAAAGCTCTGCCGACGCAGGTCGCCACAGGTGTTCGGCAGATCGTCATTCACGACGTACGCGTTCACCCAGCAAAGCGCCCAGCTGACGAGGAAGACACCCAGCGAGGCCGAGGAGACGCCCCACAACGCGGTCGGGCGGACTGCCGCGGAGCCCGTCGGAGATGCCGTCATGCCCGGGAGCGTACCGGCTGATCTTCCTGGCGCTGTGACCAAACCGGTTATCCGACCACCCCCTCCATACCCGCTCCTCACCCCAGCTCCCACGCCCCGTCCGTACGACCGCATGGGCCGGGCGGGCGGGCGAAGCGACCGGCCGCAGCGCTGGACGCTGCGAAGCCGGAAGAGGGGCAACCCGGCTTCCCCGGTGCACCGTTGGTACGGAGCACCGGTCCCGAGCCGGACGAGTCGGGCGCGCCATCGTCACCGCTCCGACGCCGGCAGGGCGGCGCGTACCAGGTGGCATCCCCGGGCCGGCCTCCGGCAGAGAAGGAGGATCCCCAGGACTGTTCTCCGGAGCCGATGCACGGACAGGACGCGTTCTCCCGCCTCGAAGCGGCCGCCGGCGGCCGTGACCGGGGTTGCCACGGGGACGGCGAATCGCATCCCGTCCACTTGGCACGCTGTCGAGTCGTCAAGCCTCCGGGCTTCGATCCCGAGGCAAACCAGATCGGTGAAAGCATGTCGTGATGGATCCGGCACCAAAGGGAAGTGACACACCGCCACGGCTCGCTCAGCAACCAACGCAACCTGGATCCAGGCATCTTGCGTTGCTCTTTGTGTGAGGGTTACGCCGGGTGGAACAGTGCACTCATGGCGTACACGTCGAAGTACCTGGAGCTGGCGGATGCACCGGCCGCTCGGATCCGGAGGGGGGAGTGCGCACCCGGTGACCGGTTCCCCACCGTGAACGAGCCGGCCGGAGCGCACAGCGTGGCACCCGGCACCGCCAGCCGGACGGTGCAGGTGCTCGAGGAACGCGGTCCGCTCTCGGGCAAGGCCGGCGGCACCACCCGGGTGCGTGTGCAGCCGCCCCACCAGGTCAGGGCCAACGCCCGCTACCAGGTGGAGAAGGATCTCGTCCTCCGGCCGGAAGAGGAGCGCGCGACCGCCGGCGTCGCGGAACTCGACTCCGGCGTGTCGCTGTCGACCACGTACGAGGACCGGGTCGAGCTGGACGTGATCCCGGCCCCGCCTGACGTGGCCGGGTTCCTCGGGCTGGAGACGGGAGCCCTGGTCCTGCGCCGCACCAGCACTCGCCGGCACGAGCAAGGCGCAGGCGCCGACAGGTCCGTCTCGTACGTGCCGCACGACCTGGCCGGCCGGAACCCGCGACTCTTCGGCCTGGAACGAGAGCCCTGGCCCGGCGGAGCTCTGCACCGACTCCACACCGTGGGCATCGAAGTCGACCGCATCGAGGACCGGGTGGCAGCCTCGATGCCCACCGCCGCTGAGACGGAAGCACAGGACGTCCCCCGGGAGTTCCGGTGCTCCGGGCGAGGAAAGTTTCGTACTCCACGGCCGGTCAGGCCGTGGAGGTGACCGACATACCGCTGCCTGCGGACCGCGTGGAAATCCGTTACGTCACACCCCTGGGGCGATGGTCATGACCCGAATCATCAGCGTGGTGACTCCCGTCTACGACGGAGGGGAGAAGTACCTGCGCGAAGCGTACGAGTCCGTTCGGGACGAGCGTGAGCGTCTTCCCGACGGGTGGGACGTGCAGTGGTTAGTCCAGGAAGACGGGACCACGGGCAGGCCGCTGGAAGCCATTCCGAGCGAGCCCTGGATCTCGCCCGGGATGGCGGGTAAGGGCGGCGCCGGGGTGGCGCGCACATCGACCCTGTCGCGCGCGACCGGCGAGTTGGTACGCACGCTCGACGCGGACGACATGATCACCCCCGGGGGCCTGGCCCGGGACATCGCTGCGATGGAGGAGCACCCGGAGATGGGATGGTGCATCTCCGCGGGGCTGGACCTGCTGCCGGACGGGTCCACGGTCGCCGGGCCGTACGACCCCCCGGAGGGGCCCCTCACCTATGAGACGCTGCTGACTGCGTACGATCAAGATCGTTTTCCGGTTGTGGGGACACATCTGACGGCGCGAACGCCGCTGCTCCTCGCGGTGGGGGCGTGGCCGGCCCTGCCGGCATGGGAGACGATCGCCGTGGTTCTTTCCTGCGCCGCCGTCTCCGACGGGTGGATGATCCAGGCGCCGGGTGGCTTCTACCGAAAGCATCCCGACCAGACGACCGCGCAGACCGACTACGTCGGAATCACTGACGCGGATCAGCTTCGAGTCGTCATCAGGGCGCAGGCCGAAGCCCTGCGTGCCTCCGGCTGGCGGTGGCGCGGCCAACCTCCGGCCAACATGGCTCGGAGGAAGCGGCTCGGAGCATCTGAGGCGCAGGTCAGCACACATCTGGACGCGTGAATACGGCTGGCCCCGGAAACCGCCGTGGCAGCGATGTCACCGTGTGGCCGGGGTGCAGGCGCGGACAGGTCGTACGGGCATCGGTGCCGGTCGCGCCCGATGGGGGTTCCCGGCCGGGGCGAGCGGACGGGGCGTGTCGTGCCCCGCGGCGACCGTGCCGCAGTGGATGAATCCTTTCCCGGTGATCACCGCCGGGCGGTGCAGTCCGTGTTGGATTTTCATACAGCGGTATATAGGGGTGGAGTTGATTGCGACAAAATAATTTTCCGTGGATTCCTTCACCCGTTCGCCGCAGCACCCGTCACGGTGGGTGTGCGTTAGTTGAAGCATGACGAAGGCAACTGGGGACGGTTTTTTCGGCATTCTTGCAGCTCAGGGGCGGGTGGGTGAGCCGGTTGGCCTAGCGGTGGCGTGGGGGCCGCACACCTGTGTTCCCGCTCCCGGGCACTCGTCGGCCACCGCCGGCGGAACTCTGACCAAAGGCGGACTCCCGGTCACGCCCCGGGGGGCCGAGTCGCTGTTTCGGAAATTCCTGGAAGTGATGATCCGCCTGGAATCCGGGATCTCCCGCCGTTGGATCGGCGCCCGATACCGTTCCGCATTCTCCGGAGCGGAATAGTCGGGCCGCATCATGTACAACGAACAAACCGACCGCCGTGGCGTTTTCGATCATCCGGGCGTGTTCCAGGAGGCCGGCACGGGCCGGCACCGAGCCCCCGCGGACGTTTTTCTGGACCACCCGGTACCGGCCGACCTGATCTGGGATCCCGCCGAAGAACTGGCCTTCATGCTGCAGGACGCCATGGAGGAGGAACGCGAGCTGCGCCCGAGGATCCCCGCGGCTCGCGAGGAGGCCGCGGCTCGCGAGGAGGCCGCGGCTCGCGAGGAGGCACCGGCCGACGGTCCGGCGCCCGGCACGCCACTGGACGACCTGCAGGAGATCACGGCGGAACTGCCGCCGTTGAGGCAGGCTTCCGGGGGGCACCGCAAGGTCCGTGAACGCCGGCGTCTCGACTACCTGCGCATCCTCAGCCTGTTCATCGCCGGGCTGGCGGCGGCCATCGCGTCCGCGGTGAGCTTCCTCGGCGGCATGGTCGCCTACGGTCCCCTGTACATCGTGGCCGAATCCCGCGCGTCGAGCGGCATGGCCCCCTGGTGGCCCCTGCTCGTGTACGGGCCTTGGCTGGTGGGGGCCCTCTCCGTCCTGCGGGCCGCGCTGCATCGGCGACGCGCCCTCCACTCCTGGTGCGTGGTGCTCTTCTTCTCGGCGACCGCGGTCCTGATGTGCGTCATGCAGACGCCGAGGTCGATCACGGGCCACGCGGCGGCGGCCCTGCCGTGCATCGCGTCGCTGGCGTGCTTCCAGCAACTGGTCCGCCAGATCACCCTGACCCGCCCGCCCCGGCGCGCCTTGCCCCGGCACCGGCTGCGGCGTCCCGCCCCGGACCTCCTCGTGGCCGAACCGGCGCCGTGCGAGGCGTCACGGAATCCTTTGCGCAAACCGCTGTGAGACGGGGAGCCGGCGGGCCCGAGGGAATGCCGGCGCCTTGAGGGCTGCGGGCGCCGCCCGGACCCGCCGACGCCCTGCGCGCCCGGGCCGCCCGCCGCCTCGGTGCGCTGGGGACGCGGGGGCCAGGAGCGGGGGGGTGAGCGGTGTCCCCTCCCGCGTCACGGCTCGCAGCCCCGAGCCGGTTCCTCCCACCGCGCCTCCCGCGGCGCCGGCTCCGCGGCGCAGCCGGACGGGACGCGCGCGATGGGCCGGAACCGGACGACGGCGAGGCGGGAGCGGTGCGGACGGGCCTGCGGGGGCGGCCCTCCGGCACGCCGCCGTACGTCGGCGCGAGCCGCGGCTCGAAGAGGCCGATCCGGCGGCCGGAGGCCAGGACGGCGCGGGCGAGTGCCATGGCGGGCACCCCGAGGCGGTGGCGCATGGCGGTGGCGCATGGTGGTCTTCCGGCTCTCGGGGCGGTGCCCGCCCCGCTGACGGGCGGCTTTCCGGCCCTGTCACGCGGGGCCGCCCGGGTGTCCGGCGCGGCCCCGCGGCTCCTGCGGTCCCGCCGGCCCCTGTCACGGCCGGTGTCCGGTCATCCGCGCCGCCGACGCGATCGTCGCGCGGGCCTCGCGTTCGGACAGGCCCGTGTCGAGGGCCGCGTCGACCAGGGGCTCGACCAGAGCGGGGCCGATGCCGTCCTCGTAGGCGCGGCAGGCCGCCCAGAACAGGCGGGTGTTGCGCTGGCCCTCGTGGGCGGCGAGCACGAACTGCACGAGGCCCTGGCCGTGCCCGCCCGCCGACGGGGGCGTGGCGGGGTGGTGCCGGCGGGGCGGTGGGAGCAGGAGCCGCAGGAGGGAGCGTGGGCAGGCGGCGGGCGGCAGGTGCGCGGTGCCCGGAGCTGTCGTGTACACGCCGTGGTCGGTACGGGAGCCGGGGCCGACCAGGTAGCCGCCGGCGCCGCGGATGTCGATGCCGGGGGCGAGACGGCCCGCCGAGTTGGGGACGACGACGTCGGGCGGGCCGCTGAGCCACAGGTGCCGGCCGCCGCTCGGGGTCAGCACGACCACCGTGGCGGGGATCGTGAACAGGTGGCGCAGGGCCAGTTCGCGCAGCGCGGCCGAGGCGTCCGTGCCGGTCTTCACGTCCAGGTCGACGCCGATCAGGTGGTGCGGGGGCAGTCCGCAGGCGATGCCGTAGCCGGTCGCCCGGGGCGCGGCGGCGAACAGTTCGCGGATGCGGGCCGGGTCGGTGGAGGCGTCGTGGACCCCGTGGCCGGGGCGGCCGCACTCGCCGTGGCAGGGGACGGGGTCGGGGTCGTCGCGGTGGGGGGAGCGCAGGGCCGGAAGTTTCGTCCGGGACAGGGGGATGACGGCCAGTCCGCGTTCGGCGGCTGACAGGGCGTGCGCGAGGGCCAGCGTCGTGGCCTGCCGGTCGGTGGTGGCCATGACGCTATTTTCGTACTCGTGTTCGAAAAAGAAAAGGGGGCGTGGGTGCGGCGCGCCGGGGCGAGCCGGGTGGTCACGGCCTCGGCCGGGGCGGCGGCAGTGTGGCCGTCGGCTTCGCGCCGCCGTGGGGGTGGCCCGAGGGGGGCGGGTGCGGCGCTGCCGGTCCCCTCGCCTCCCGTACGGCTGTGCTCCGGCGCCGCCGCGCGGGCTTTCCCGTACGAGGCGCGGGCGGGGGAGGGGCGGTCCGCGTGCTCCGCGGGTCGGCGCCCGAAGGGCCGACCCGCAGGGGCGAACCCTCAGCTCGCCTCCTCCCCCCGTCCACCTTCAGGAGGTGCAGCCGGCCCCGCCCCTACAACCTGAGGCGGACTCGTCTTCGGCACCTGCGGCCGATCCGCGCCGGGCCCCCCGCTCATAGCGTTGAGCCATGACCACACCCGTCTGCACCAGCGCTTCGGACGCCGCTGCTCCAGCGACAGCGACGCGGACCCTCCCGTACCCGTCGTTCTCGTCGTACATGAGGGCCCGTCAGCCGGTGCTGCTGCGTACCGCCCGGTCGCTGACCGGGAACCCCAGCGACGCGGAGGACCTGCTGCAGACCGCGCTCACCAAGACGTACGTCGCCTGGGAGCGCATCGAGGACCACCGCGCGCTCGACGGCTACGTGCGCCGGGCCCTGCTGAACACGCGGACGTCCCAGTGGCGCAAGCGCAAGGTGGACGAGTTCGCCACCGACGAGCTGCCGGAGCCGGAGCCCGTGCCCGGCTGCGACGACGACCCGGCCGAGCGGCAGGCGCTGCACGACGCGATGTGGCGGGCGATCATGCGGCTGCCCGCCCGGCAGCGGGCGATGGTCGTCCTCAGGTACTACGAGGACCTCAGCGAGGCCCAGACCGCCGAGGTGCTGGGCGTCTCCGTCGGCACGGTGAAGTCGGCCGTGTCCCGGGCCCTGGGCAAGCTCCGGGACGACCCTGAGCTCGAACTTGTTCGATAGTGGGCCGAAGCGTCCGATGACGTCGCCCGATCGATCACCCCGGGCCTAGTGACATACCGCGTGGTATGGGCGCAGAATCAGCGCAGCCCTTACCGCCACGCAGGCAATGTCGCTCGGGAGGACGCCGTGCTGAGCACCATGCAGGACGTACCGCTGCTGATTTCGAGGATCCTGACCCACGGGTCGACGATCCACGGGACGTCGCAGGTGACCACGTGGACCGGTGAGGGCGAACCGCACCGCCGCACCTTCGCCGAGATCGGTGCCCGCGCCGCCCAGCTCGCCCACGCGCTGCGGGAGGACCTCGGGGTCGTCGCCGACGAGCGGGTGGCCACCCTGGCCTGGAACAACGCCGAGCACGTGGAGGCGTACTTCGCCATCCCCTCCATGGGCGCGGTGCTCCACACCCTCAACCTGCGCCTTCCGGCCGAGCAGCTGGCCTGGATCGTCGACCACGCCGCCGACCGGGTGGTCATCGCCAACGGTTCGCTGCTCCCGCTGCTCGCCCCCCTGCTGCCGCACCTGAAGACGGTCGAACACGTGGTCGTCTTCGGTCCCGGTGACCGCTCCCCGCTCGCCGACGCGACCGCGCGGGTGCACGAGTACGAAGACCTGCTCGCCGGAAAGCCGACCGTGTACGACTGGCCGGAACTGGACGAGCGCCAGGCCGCCGCCATGTGCTACACCTCCGGCACCACCGGCGACCCCAAGGGCGTGGTCTACAGCCACCGTTCCATCTACCTGCACTCCATGCAGGTCAACATGACCCAGTCCATGGGCCTGACCGACCAGGACACCTCGCTGGTCGTGGTCCCGCAGTTCCACGTCAACGCCTGGGGGCTGCCGCACGCCACCTTCATGACCGGCGTGAACATGCTGATGCCGGACCGCTTCCTGCAGCCGGCCCCCCTCGCCGAGATGATCGAGACCGAGCGGCCCACCCACGCGGCCGCCGTCCCCACCATCTGGCAGGGCCTGCTCGCCGAGCTGACCGCCAGGCCCCGGGACGTCTCCTCCCTCACCCAGGTCACCATCGGCGGCTCCGCCTGTCCGCCCTCCCTCATGGAGGCGTTCGACGAGCTGGGCATGCGGGTCTGCCACGCCTGGGGCATGACCGAGACCTCCCCGCTCGGCACGGTGGCCCGTCCCCCGGCCCACGCGGTCGGCACCGACGAGGAGTTCGCCTACCGCCTCACCCAGGGCCGCTTCCCGTCCGGTGTCGAGGCCCGCCTCACCGGCCCCGGCGGTGAACGCCTCCCCTGGGACGGCAGGTCCGCCGGCGAGCTGGAGGTCCGCGGCCCGTGGATCGCCGGCGCCTACTACAACGGCCCCGACGCCGAACCCCTGCGCCCGGCCGACAAGTTCAGCGCCGACGGCTGGCTGAAGACGGGCGACGTGGGGACGATCTCCCCCGACGGCTTCCTCACCCTCACCGACCGCGCCAAGGACGTCATCAAGTCCGGCGGCGAGTGGATCTCCTCGGTCGAGCTGGAGAACGCCCTGATGGCCCACCCGGACGTCGCCGAGGCCGCCGTGGTGGCCGTCCCCGACGACAAGTGGGGCGAGCGCCCGCTGGCCACGGTCGTCCTCAAGGAGGGCGCCACCGCCGACTTCGAGACCCTGCGCGCCTTCCTCGCCGACGAGGGCAGGATCGCCAAGTGGCAGCTCCCGGAGCGCTGGACGGTCATCGAGTCGGTGCCGAAGACGAGCGTCGGCAAGTTCGACAAGAAGGTGCTGCGCAGGCGGTACGCCGAGGGGGAGCTGGACGTCACCCGGCTCGGCTGAGTCCGCCGGGTTCCGCGGAGCCCCTGGCTGCCGCCGGGGCTCACCCACCCGGGGCGGCGCGCCGCCCGTCCCCGGTAACGCCGAGGACCGGGCAGGTGCGCCGGGCGAACCGTGCGGCCCGTGCGTGGGGCCCCCGGCGGAGCCGCCGGGGCTCCACGCCGGGGTGTCCGTCGAGGTCGGGCGGTGAGACGGCCGGACCACCGCTCGGGCCCTGGCGGAGGATTTCCGGCAGGGTGCCGGACGGGCCGGCCGCGACGTCGCGGAGGTTCCCCGGCAAGGGCCGCAGGTCCCTGCCACCGGGCCAGGCGCGGTCGTCCCGACCCACGGGTGTGTGATCTCCGCGCACGGGACGGCCCGTCCGCCCTTCCTTCCCGGCGCCGGTCGGACGGCGCGCAACCAGTACCGCGGAGCGACTCCCCGGCCGCCCCGGCCGCCCCGGCCGCCCCGGCCAGGACGGCCAGGACGGCCAGGGCGACCGCGGCCGGCGCGGCCCGTCGCTTCACCGCCGCGGCCGGCTCAGCCCCCACCCCAGGACCAGCCACAGCCCCGCCACCGCGCACACCCCTCCCCAGTCGAAGTGGGCGAAGGCGGTTCCCGCGAGGGCCGAGGCGACGGCGCCGCCCGTGAAGCCGGCGACGACGTAGGCCGTATTGGCGGTGGCCGGGGCGGAGGTGGTCGTCAGGGCCAGGGTCTGGTTGGCGACGTGCGAGGCGACCAGCGCCGCGTGGAGGGCGAGCGCGGCGGCGAACAACGCCCCCATCACCTGCCCGCCCAGCCAGAACAGCGGCACGGACACGGCGGCGAGCAGATAGGCGGACCGCACGACCCTGGCGGCGCCGAAGCGGTCGACGAGTCCGCCCGCCAGCGGGGCCACCACGCTGGCCGCGAGGCCGAAGAGGCCGAAGAGACCGGCGGTGGCGGTGGACAGCCCGTAGGCCGGCCCCGTCAGCAGCAGCGCGAGCGAGGTCCACAGCGCGCTCCACGCGCCGAACATCCCGGCCTGCCGCAGGCAGGCGCGTCGCAGGTCGGGCGAGCTGCGGACCACCGACGGCAGGGCGGCGAGGCCGGACGGCGGGGAGCCGCCGTCCCGGGCCCGCCGCCTCGACGGCAGGGCGTACGCGGTCGTCAGCCCCAGGGCGGCGGTCAGCACGGCCGCGCCCGCGAACACCCACCGCCAGCCGAAGGTCTGTCCGGCCAGACCGCCGAGCACACGGGCCGCGACGATGCCGGTGAACAGTCCGGCGATCACGGCCGCGACGTGGCGGGCGCGGCGGTCGGCGGGCGCGCGTTCGGCGACCAGCGGGACGAGCAGCTGGGGGATGACGGTGGCGGCCGAAGCGACGAAGACGGCGGCCGCCAGCGTGGTCGTCCCCGGTGCCGCCGCGCTCGCGGCGAGGGAGAGGGTGGTGACGACCGTGAGGGCGGCGACCAGGCGGCGCTGGTTCACGCGGTCGCCGAGCGGGGCGAAGAGGAGCAGGCCGACGGCGTAGCCGAGCTGTGCGACCGAGGCGATCCAGGCGACGGCCGAGGGGGTCGAGCCGAAGTCGTGGGCCATCAGGGACAGCAGAGGAGCGGCGAGGTAGATGTTGGCCGCCGTGACCGCGCTGCAGGCGGCGAGCAGGGTGAGGAAGAGGACGGCCGCCGTGGCGCGGGGCCCCCGGGCGGGAACCGGGCGGGTGGTGCGGCGGGTCGGGCTTGCTGAAGGCATGCGCGGGTGACTCCTTCGAGCCTGCTCTAGTAACCAACCAGTTGGTTGCGTGGCGGGAAAACAGTCTGCGACTGTCGGCGATTCCTTGTCAACCAAACAGTTGGTTGCTTGTCGCGCTACCCTGTCCCCATGGCAGCAAGGGACCCCGAGGCCACCAAGGCGCGCATCTTCGAGGCGGCGGTCGCCGAGTTCGCCCGGCACGGCATCGCGGGCGCCCGCATCGACCGCATCGCCGCCGAGGCGAAGGCCAACAAGCAGCTGATCTACGCCCACTTCGGCAACAAGGCGGAGCTGTTCGCCTCCGTCCTGGAGAAGAAGATGGTGGATCTCGCCGAGGCCGTCCCCGTCGACCCGGACGACATCGAGGGCTGGGCCGACCGGCTGATGGACTACCACGCCGCCCACCCCGAACTGCTGCGCCTGCTGTTCTGGGAGGGCCTGGAGTACGGCACGACGGAGCTGCCCCACGAGGAGGAGCGCCAGGAGCACTACGCCCGCAAGGTCGCCGCCCTGCAGGACGGTCAGGACCGGGGTGTCGTCACCGACGCCATCCCGGCGCAGGACCTGCTGCTCCTGCTGACCGCGGTGGTCAACTGGGCCGCGGTCGTCCCGCAGATGCGGCGCATCCTGGTCGGGGACCGGGAGACGGACCGGGACCGGCTGCGGGCGTCCGTGCGGGAGGCGGCCCGCCGTCTGGTCGCGCGCTGACGCCCCGGGAAGCCGACGCCCCGGACCGGCCGCTCAGTTGGTGCCGATCCGGGCCAGCAGGTCGACGATCCGTGCCTGCACCTCGTCGCTGGTGGACCGCTCCGCGAGGAACAGCACCGTCTCCCCGGAGGCGAGGCGCGGCAGATCGGCCTGGTCGACGGCGGCGGTGTAGACGACGAGCGGGGTGCGGTTGAGCTGTCCGTTCGCGCGCAGCCAGTCGATGATCCCGGCGTTCCCGGCCCGGCGCCGGTGTACTTGCATCAGGTCCATCACGACCAGGTTCGGCCGGAACTGCCCCGCCAGGGCCACCGCGTCCGCGTCGCTCGCGGCCCGCGCCACCTGCATCCCGCGCCGCTCCAGCGTCGCGGTCAGCGCCAGCGCGATCTCCGCGTGCTCCTCGACGAGCAGGACGCGCGGCGGGTGCTGCTCGCTGTCCCGCGGGGCGAGCGCCTTGAGGAGCACGGCGGGATCGGCGCCGTAGGCCGCGTCCCGCGAGGCCTGCCCGAGCCCGGCCGTGACCAGCACCGGCACCTCGGCCGCCACTGCCGCCTGCCGCAGCGACTGCAGGGCCGTGCGCGTGATCGGACCGGTCAGCGGGTCCACGAACAGCGCGGCGGGGAACGCCGCGATCTGCGCGTCGACCTCCTCGCGCGAGTGCACGATCACGGGCCGGTAGCCGCGGTCGCTCAGCGCCTGCTGGGTGCTGACGTCCGGCGCCGGCCACACCAGCAGCCGGCGCGGGTTGTCCAGCGGCTCGGGCGGCAGCTCGTCGTCCATCGGCTGCGGGCGCGGCGGGTCGGCCACCTCGACGGCCCCGCCGGGACCGTCCAGCGGCTCGGGGCCCTCGGCGGCGTTCTCGTCCGGCGCGCCGATGGCGTACGACCGTCCGGCGCCCTCGGTCGCCGGCGCGAGCCGGGACTGGCCGGCCGGCGAGTGCTGTGGCTGCGGCTGGGCCGGGGCCTGCGGCGGCTGCTCGGCCGGCGGCTGCGGACGGACGGCCTGCTCCGGGCGCGCGGTCTGTTCCGGGCGCGCGGCCGGGTCGGGCGGCGTACCGAGCTTGCGGCGCCGGCCCGAACCGCCCGGCTGGTGCGGCGCGGGCGTGGCCGACGACGGGTGCGGAGCGGGAACGGCCGCGGGCTGCTGCACCTGGGCCGCCTGCCGGTTGAACGGCACGCCCTGCCCCAGCGTCCGCACGCTGATCGCCCGCCCCTGCGTCGAGTTCGGATCGGCCGGCACCGCGGCCTCGGCGGGCAACGGCTGCGCCACCCGCTGCGCCTGCGCCGCCCCCTCGGGGGGCAGAGGACCACCGGGTGCGGGTGCGGGTGCGGGTGCGGGTGCGGGTGCGGGCTGGGCCGGGACCGGAGCGGGGGCGGCGGGCTGTGCCTGCGGGGCGACGGCTTGCGGCGGTACGGGCGTGCCGGCACCGGAGGTGTCGGTGACGGCGGGCCACGGCTGCGGGGCGGGGGTGCCCTGACCGGGGGCCGCCCCGGCGGGGAGCGGCTGGTCGGCGGGCTGCTCCGGCGCCGCGACCGGCGGCGCGGGCGCGACGGCACCCTGACCGGCGGGCGACTGCCCCGGGACGGCCTGCTGCGCGGGCATCCCGCCCTGCGCCGGGACGGCCTGCGGCTGCGGCTGGGGTTGAGGATGTGGCTGGGGCTGGGGCTGGGGCTGGGGCTGGGGAACCTGCCCGGGCACGGTCGCCCGCCCGACCTGACCGGCGGCGCCCTGCGGGGGCACGGCACCACCCTGAGCGGGTACGGCCCCGCCCTGCGGGGGAACCGGCACCCCTTGCGGGGAAGCCGGTACGCCCTGCGGCGGTACGGGCGCGCCCTGGGCGGGAACCACCGAGCCGTGCGGCGGAACGACGCCACCTTGCGGCGGGACCGGTGTCCCCTGCGGCGGGACCGGTGCTACCCCTTGCGGGGGAACGGGCGCGCCGTGCGGCGGCATCGCGGCGCCCTGGGCGGGAACCGCCACGCCGTGCGGCGGCACCGCCGTACCGTGCGTGGGTGTCCCCTCGCCCGGGCCGCCCTGCCCGGCGCCCGTCTGCCCGGTGACACCCTGGCCGGCCGCGGCCTGTCCGGGCACGCCCTGAGCCACGCCCGCCCGCACCGGCACCGCCGCCTGCTCGACGGCCTCCTGGGCGGGGACGCCTTGTACGGCAGGTCCGTGCGCGGGGGCTCCCTGCGCCCCGGGCCCCGGTGCCACCGCTCCCTGCCCGCCGGTCGCCTGCGCGGGAACGCCCTGCGCCGGCACCGCCTGCGGCTGCGCTCCCTGCGGCTGCACGCCCTGGGCCGGCGTCCCGGCCGCACCCGCCGGCTGGGCGGCGGCCCGACGGCGGCGGCCCGTCGGCGCGCTCGTGGGGTGCGGCTGCGGCGGGGTGTGGTCGTCGGACTGGTCGTGCGGTACGGCATCGTGCCGGCCGTCCTCGAGCAGCGCGTCACCGGAAGCGGCCGGGCCGGGCACCGGCACCGGCCCCTGCGCCTGCCGGACGTGTCCCTGCCCGTCACCGACCGGGCCGTCACCGGGCGCCGGACCGGCCGGCTCCGCCGGGGGCACCGCCTGCGGTGCCTGGTCCGCCTCGGCCGGCGGCAGGGCGAACACCGTGCGCGGCGCCGCCTCCTGGGCGGCGGCCCGCTCGTTCGCGGCGGCCAGGGCACGCCGACGACGCCCCGTCGGCTGGGGCTGCGCCTGCGGAACCTGGGGCGTCCCGGCCTCGCCGGACGGCGCGGGCAGCGCCGGAGGCAACGCGTGCTGCTCGCCCGTGTCACGCCTGGCGCGCCGCCCGGAGGGCACGGGCACGCCCTGCGGCGGCACCGTCCCGCCCAGCCCCGTGCCCGAGGCGGCGGTCCCGGCGGCGTGTTCGGCGGCCGTGACCACGGCACCCTCGGCGACCCCCGGAGCCGTACCCGCGTCACCCGTCTCACCCGCGCCGGCGTCCTCGGCCGGCCGTCCGCGCCGCCGCCCGGTACCGCCGGAGGCCACCGCGTCCTCGGCGGGCGCCTGGGCCGGCACGGCCGGCTCCCCGGCCGCCCGCCGCCTGCGCCGCCCGGTCGGCACGGCGACCTCCGCACCGGAGCCGCCGGCACCCTCGGTGCCCTCGGCACCCTCGGCCCCGCTCTCCAGGAAGGCGTCGACGGACGCCCGCCGTGCCCGGCGCCGCCCGCCACCGGAGGTCTGCCCGGCGGCGGCCTCCTCGGCCGCCGGCGCCGGCGCTTGGGCCGGGGCCGGGGCATCGGCGGGAACGGCCCCCGCCCCACCCCCGATCGGCACTTCGAGCACGTACGCACTGCCGCTCATGCCCGGCACCTCGTGCGTCTGCAGCACGCCGCCGTGGGCCCGCACGATCCCGCGCACGATCGGCTCGTGCACCGGGTCGCCCCCGGCGTACGGTCCGCGCACCTCGATCCGTACGACCTCGCCTCGCTGCGCCGCCGCCACCACGACGGTGTTGTCCATGTAACCGCCCGCCGAGACGGGCGCGTTGCCGGTCGCGTCGACGCCCGCGACGTCGGCGACCAGGTGGGCGAGGGCGGTGGCCAGCAGCCGCGGATCGACCTCGGCCTCGATGGGCGGCGCGTGCACGGCGAACTGCACCCGCCCGGGCCCGACCAGCTCGACGGCCCCGTCGACACCGGAGGCGACGACGGCGTCGAGCATCACCTTCGTACGGGAGACCTGCTCGCTGCCGGTGTCCAGCCGCTGGTACCCGAGGACGTTGTCGATGAGGGTGGTGATGCGCGAGTAGCCCGCCGACAGGTGGTGCAGCACCTGGTTGGCCTCGGGCCACAGCTGCCCGGCGTCGTCGGCGGCCAGCGCCGACAGCTCGCGGCGCAGCTCCTCCAGGGGACCGCGCAGCGAACGGCCCAGCAGCGTGAGGAGCTGCTCGTGCCGGGCGGCGAGGGCCTCGTACCGGTCCTTCTCCCGCTCGCCGAGCGCGGCGTAGCGCTCCTCGCCCGCGGCGAGTTCCTCCGCGTGCTTCTCGCGCAGCTCCTCCAGTTCGGTGACGTGCTGCTGGCGCAGGGCGGTGAGCTCGGAGGCGTGCTCCTCGGCGATCCGCTCCAGCTCCTCGGCATGGCTCTTCTCGGCCGCCTCCTTCTCCTCGACCAGCGCGTCGTACGGCCGCCGGTCGGTGAAGGTCATCACGGCGCCGACGAGCTGGTCGCCGTCGCGCACGGGCGCGGTCGTCAGGTCGACCGAGACCTTCTCCCCGTTCTTGGCGAAGAGCACCTGCCCGCGCACCCGGTGCTTGCGCCCGGACCGCAGGGTGTCGGCGAGCGGCGACTCGTCGTAGGGGAAGGGGGACCCGTCGGCACGGGAGTGCAGCACGAGGGTGTGCAGCTCCCGCCCGCCGAGATCACTGGCGCGGTAGCCCAGGATCTGCGCGGCGGCCGGGTTGACCAGGACGATCCGCCCGTCGGTGTCGGTGCCGACGACGCCCTCGGCCGCGGCCCGCAGGATCATCTCGGTCTGCCGCTGCGAACGCGCCAGCTCCGCCTCGGTGTCGACGGTCCCGGACAGGTCGCGGACCACGAGCATGAGCAGCTCGTCGCCGGCGTAGCTGTAACCGTCGTAGGCCTGCTGCCCGTTCTCCAGATTCGCACTGGTGACCTCGACCGGGAACTCGCTCCCGTCGGTCCGCCGCGCGATCATCCGGGTCGGCTTGGTCCTGGCCCGCGGGTCGATGTGGTCGGGCCGCCGCATGGAGCCGGGAATGAGCTTGGAGTCGAACTGCGGCAGCAGATCCAGCAGCCCGCGTCCCACCAGAGCCGTGCCGGGCGCCTCGAACGCCTCCAGGGCGATGGTGTTGGCGTTGACGACGGTCCCGTTGGCGTTGACCAGCACCAACGCGTCGGGAAGCGCGTCCAGTATGGCTGCGAGGCGAGCAGCGCCTCGGGATGGCCTGCTGCTCACGAGACGCTTCCTCCCTGTTACCGCACCTTGCCGACCGCTCGGGCCATCTTGCCAACCGGCCCGCAGCGTGTCACGCGAGGGAGTCTAAGGGCTGGGGTTGCGCTCGCGACGCCGGATGAGAGGGAGCTCGCACGACGAGGTGACGCGGAAGCGACCCCCGCGCGGCGCGCGACCCCGGTCCGCCGCCCGCGCGCCCGCCGACTGCCTGCACCGACGTCGCCGGACCTTCGCGAGACCTTTACGCACTCCGTCCCCGGGGTCCTCGTTTCGGACGTTCTGAGTCGAACGGTGCGCCGGGGCTCCCGCCGGACCCGTACGGCGCACGGAGCGCACGGACGTACGGCCCGTGCGCCCCCGGCGGTCCCGCGGACGCTCACGGGCCCGCCCGCGCCGGTAGGCCGCCCCGGCCTACCGGCGCTGTGCGGAGCCGGCCCCCGAGCCGATCCCGGGCAGCAGCGGTACCAGCCGGTCCCAGCGGTCGATCTCGCATCCGTCGCTGCGGTCGTACGTCGCGTCGACGGGGCGCCCCGCCCAGGTGCCGGTGACGCGCGCGGTGGCCGAACCGCCGTACTGCATGGTGCAGACGCTGCCCTCGGGCACGGGGGCGAAGACGTCCCGGCCCCACAGCGTGTTCCGCTCGACGGCGCCGCACGCGCCGTCCGGATCGGGGTGGCTGCCCCCTCCGGGGCGGCAGTACAGCTCGAACGTCCCGTCCACGCCGCGGCCCGCGCCGCGCACGGTGACGGTGAGGTGGTCCCGGTCGCCCCGGCCCCCGTCACGGGCCGACGGCACCGGCGTGCCGGCGGAGGGCGCGGCGGACGCGGCCGGGGGCGCGGCGGACAGCGAGGCGACGGCGGCGACGGAGGCGGCGGCGCCGGCGACGAGACGCCGCAGCACGGGGCGGGCGGCGGGCCGGGAAGCGGGCCGGGGCGCACCCCGGCGGTTGACCTGAGACATGACCTGACTAACGCGGCGGCGCCCCGGACGTTGCGCGCCCGCCCTCCGCGCGGCGGAAAGGGCTTTGCCCTGCGGCCTTCCCGCCTAGTACCGTGGGGGGCGATTGGTGACAGCACGCTCGACTGTGTCATCATCGGCACGCACCACTCACTCGCGCTCGCGCGGGAGGTTGTGCCTGGAGGCGTCGCCTAGTCCGGTCTATGGCGCCGCACTGCTAATGCGGTTTGGGCCTTAAAGCCCATCGAGGGTTCAAATCCCTCCGCCTCCGCACCTCGTACGAAGCCCCGGTCCCGTGGACCGGGGCTTTGTCGTCTCCTCGGCGCGTCCCGGCGTTTTCGCAGGTCACAAGGGGTGCGGCCAACGGATTTCACATGGCGGCGGCAGTCATGTAATGTTCTTCCTGTCGCCGCGAGCGGGCCGGAAGGGCCGGGAGCGGCGAAAAAACAGAACAAGCACTCGTAGCTTAACGGATAGAGCATCTGACTACGGATCAGAAGGTTGCAGGTTCGAATCCTGCCGAGTGCGCAGTAACCCAGAGGCCCTGTGGATCGCTCCACAGGGCCTCTGGCGTTTTTCTCGACGGCGCTGTGCGACGCGGCGTCGGACGGCGACCGCCCGGAGGGCGGGTGGCGGCCGGGGGAGGCGGCGCATGAGTGGCGGGGGCTCCTTCCCGGCGTGAGAGTGGGAACTACGGGCAGTGGCCGGGCGCAGGCGAAGGCGCTCGGCCGCTGCCCGCAGCCGTCAGGACGAAACCTCACGGCGTGGCGCGCACAGGGCCCAGATGACGAAGCCGTCGATGACGATGAGCACGATCGACCAGACCGGCGCGTAGGGCAGCCACACGAAGTGGGCCACCATGCTCAGCCCGGCGAGCGCGACGGCCACGGCGCGGGCCCAGATCGCTCCGGTGAACAGGGCGAGGCCGGCGGCGGTCACCACGATGCCGAGGAGCAGGTGCAGCCAGCCCCAGCCGGTGAGACTGAACGCGTAGGTGAAGTCCGGGGTGGCGACGAAGACGCCGTCCCCGGCGATGGCGGCGATCCCCTCGAAGATCGCCATGATCCCGCCGAAGATCATCAGGACGGCGGCCGCTGCGGTCCATCCCGTCGCCCAGGCGCTCCGTGCTTCCCAGCCGGTGCGGTGGTGGCGTGTCCCGCTGACGTTGCCGGTCATTCGTTCGCCCTTCGCGGAAGGAGGCCGCACCTGCCGTCCGTGCCCCGAGCGCCGCGACCTCCCTTCAAGGCTTGCACCGCCCGGGCCGCCCGGCACGTCGGCGGCGCGGCCCGGGAACCGGTGGTCGCACACGGGAGCGCGTGCCGGGAGGGCGGGGGCGGGCCCGGGCCTCACTCGCTCCGGCCGCGCTCCTCCAGATACGCCGCGGCCAGGGCGCCCGCCCGGGTGAACCAGTCGTGCAGGACGGCGATCTCGTCCGGGGTGTAGTCGGCGAAGAGGGCGGTGAGGCGGGCGTAGTACGGCTCGTACACCTCGCGGACGCGGGCCACCGCGGCCGGTTCGGCGGCCACGCGGACGCGGCGGCGGTCCGTGGGGTCGGGGCGGCGGGTGATGTAGCCGGCGCGTTCCAGCCGGTTGAGGATCCCCGTCACCGCGCCCGTCGTGACGTGGGCGCGTTCCGCCAGGTCGCCGGCGGTCGGCAGGTTCTCGCCGGCCTCCAGGACGAAGGCGAAACAGGTGAGGTCGGTGACGTTCAGGCCCAACTGCTGGGCGATCTCGTGCTGGCCCACCAGGTGGGTCGCGATGAGGCGGTCCATCGCCGACAGGGCCTGCTCCGGGGTGGCGGCCGGACGCGGCTTGGCTTGCATGTCAGCGAATCCCTTACTTCGTGAGAGTTTTTATGTTAAATTGCTTACGTCGTGAGGCATCGGGTTCCGGGACTGCGCCCGGTGACGCGGTGGCTCGTGCGGCGCGGCGGCCGCGCCGGGTGCGGCGCCGGAAGGAGAGACGTGAGCGCACATCAGTATGACCACGGGCACACGGTCGCAGGATGGGTCGGTTTCGGTGTCGCGGCCGTCGGGACGGTGCTGCTGGGGGCCGGGGTGTGCCTGGTCTCCGGACCGCTCCTGGTCGCGGGGCTCGTCGTCGAGGTGGCGGCACTCCTGGTCACCTGGGTGCTGCACCTCGCCGGCTGGGGCAAGCCGTCGGGGCTGCGGCCCAGGGAGCAGTGGGGGTGGCGGGTGAGGGACCCGGGCGCGCGCGAGGGGCACGCCGACTGTCTGGGGTGCCGGCTGGCCGGGCGGCGGCCGGAGCGTGCCGCGGCCGAAGCGGGCGCGGGCGCGACGGTCGCGGCCGTCGCCGACGGGCGGAGGGCTCGCGCAGCGACGCCGGTGAGGACGGGGGAGGCGGAGCCCGTGGGGGCCGGGGAGGGCTGAACCCGCGGGCTGGGAAAGGCCCCGGGGCGGGCCCTGACGGCTTCGGCCGCCGCTGCGAGGAGCCGTTGTCAGTGCCGGGTCCTAGTCTCGGAAGCGATGGGACGGACGTGGGCGTGCTCGGGGCTGCGGTGGTCGGCGGACGGTCCCGTGCTGGCATGGGAGGGCGGGCGGCGCACTGCGCTGACCTGGGGGAAACGGGTGGCCTTCGGGGTCGCGGAGGGGGGTGCGCGGACCTGTGCCGGGGCGCGGGGACACCCGTGTCCGGTGCGGGCGGGCGTGCCGGCGCGGAGCACGGGGGCGCGGTGCGAGGAGTGCGCGCGGCTGGACCGGGCGCACTCCGTGGCCGCCGACACGCTCACCGACGACCCGCGGCCGTACCACGTCTATCTGGCGTGGTTCGGGCCCGGCATGACCAAGGTCGGGATCACGGCGGTCGAGCGGGGGCGGGCGCGGCTGCTGGAACAGGGCGCCGTCTGCTTCAGCTGGCTGGGGGCCGGGCCGCTGATGGCCGCGCGGCGGGCCGAGGAGCTGCTGCGTGCCGCGCTGCGGGTGCCCGACCGCATCCCGTACGCCCGGAAGCGGGCGGTACGGTCCGCGCTGCCCGCGCCGGAGGCGGCGCGCGCGGCCGAGATCGCGGAGCTGCACGCGCGGGCGGTGTCGCTCGGGGGATGGCCGCAGACGCTGGTGCCCCGGCCGTTCCGGCCCGTGGACCACGTCCGGGTGTTCGGGCTCGCGGATCTCGCGCCCGCGGCCGGGGAGGTGACGGAGCTGGTCCCCGGCGGCGCGGTGAGCGGGGAGCTGGTGGCGGCCGCCGGACCCGACCTGCACCTGGCGACGGAACGCGGGGTGGTCGTGCTCGACACGCGGCTGATGCGCGGGTGGGGGCTGGTGCCCGCCGGGAAGGACACCGGGTTCGCCGTGCCCGTACGGGAGTTCCGGGAACCGGCGGGTGCGCAGGAAGAGCTGTTCTGAAGCCCTCGGTCCTCCGGCCCTCGCCCCAGCCCCCACCCTCACCCCGCCCCCTTCCCCATGCCGCTCCGGTGCGGGGTCCCGCGGCTGCTCCCGGCAAAGGGACGGATCCCGTTCGGATCCCTTTCGGCAAGGGAGTGGACCCGGCACGCGGGCGGGCCCGATCGTGGGTGACATGAGCGATCACCCCATGGCACCTGTCGACCCCCTCGGCGCCGCCACCCCCGTCGCGGCGCACGAACCGCCGTACTACGCCGTCGTCTTCACCTCCGTGCGCACGGAGGGCGACGGCGGCTACGGCGAGACCGCCGAACGCATGGAGGAACTGGTCCGGGAGATACCCGGCTTCCTCGGGCTGGACCACGCGCGGAGCCCGGGCGGGCTGTCGATCACCGTCGGCTACTTCCGGGACGCCGACGCCATCGAGGAGTGGCGGAGCGACGCGGAGCACCGCGCGGCCCAGGAGAAGGGGCGCGAGCACTGGTACGAGCGGTACACCCTGCACGTCGCCAGGGTCGAGCGCAGCCACGGGTTCGTGCGGGGAACCCGGCCCCGGGAGCAGGGGCCGCGCGGACATGGGTGACGGACCGGTGAGCGGGGAGGCGGAGGAGGTCCGGCGCTTTCGTGAGCGGACCGGCCTCCCGGGCCTCGTCGACGTCCACGCCCACTTCATGCCCGGGCGCGTCCTGCGCAAGGTCCGGAACTACTTCGACGCGCTCGGGTCTTCAAGGCGCACGTGCAGGTGGGGGCGTACGACCCGGCCGACGAACTCCTCGACGACGTGTGGGGGCTGCTCGCCGAGGCCCGGATCCCCGTGGTGACCCACTGCGGCTCCGGGCCCGCGCCCGGCAGGCACACCGGGCCCGGGCCGGTCGCCCGGGTGCCGGCGCGCCACCCCCGGCTGCGGCTGGTGGTCGCGCACCTGGGCATGCCCGAGTACGAGGACTTCCTCGGCCCCGCCGAGCGGTACGGGGACGTGCGGCTGGACACCACCATGGCGTTCACCGACTTCGGCGAGGGGCTGATGCCGTTCCCCCGACGGGCCCTGCCCCGGCTGACCGGGCTCGGCGACCGGATCCTGCTCGGCTCGGACTTCCCCGACATCCCCTATCCGTACGTCCACCAGCTGCACGCCCTGGAACGGCTCGGCCTCGGCGAGGGGTGGCTGCGGGCGGTGTGCCACGACAACGCGGCCCGGCTCTTCGCGCTGTGAGCCCCGGGGGGTCGCCGAGCCCCGCGGTGCCCCGGGGCCTCCCCGTCGTTCCCCGGGGAGCGGGCGTGCGTTTCTCAGAGAAATCACAGGGTGCCGAAAGGGTGCTCTCAGAGCCCTCCGGCATCGTGCGGAGCATGACCACGACCTCGCCCCAGGGGCGCACCGAACTGCTGAGGCCGGACGGGAGTCCCGTCCGGGTGCTGGTGGTGGACGACGAGGCGCCGATCACCGAGCTGCTGTCCATGGCCCTGCGCTACGAGGGCTGGCGGATCCGCACCGCGGGGGACGGCCAGGGCGCCGTGCGGGCCGCGCGCGAGTTCCGGCCCGACGCCGTCGTGCTGGACATGACGCTGCCGGACATGGACGGGCTGGCCGTGCTCGGCCGGCTGCGCCGCGAACTGCCGGACGTGCCCGTGCTGTTCCTGACCGCCAGGGACGCCGCCGAGGACCGCGTCGCCGGGCTGACCGCCGGCGGTGACGACTACGTCACCAAGCCCTTCGGCCTGGAGGAGGCCGTCGCGCGGCTGCGCGGGCTGATCCGCCGCTCCGGGGCCGCCGACCGGCGCTCCGGCTCGCTGCTGGTCGTCGGCGACCTCACCCTCGACGAGGACAGTCACGAGGTCACCCGGGGCGGGGACGCCGTCCACCTGACCGCCACCGAGTTCGAGCTGCTGCGGTTCCTCATGCGCAACCCGCGCCGGGTGCTCAGCAAGGCGCAGATCCTGGACCGGGTGTGGTCGTACGACTTCGGCGGGCAGGCCAACGTCGTCGAGCTGTACATCTCCTACCTGCGGCGGAAGATCGACGCCGGGCGCGAGCCGATGATCCACACCCGGCGCGGCGCCGGTTACCTGATCAAGCCCGCGGCGTCGTGACCGGGCGGCGGCCGCGCACGCGGCCGCGCCGGCGGGCCGCGCACCCCGCGGACGCGGCCCGCCGTCGCGTCCCCGGCGCCGATCGCCGCGGTGCGCGCGGTGACCGGGGCCGTGACCGCACCGGCGACCCGGTGCCGGCGGCCGGCGGCACCGGCCCGTCCCCCACGCCGGCGCAGTTCAGGAAGTACGCGCGGGCGGGCGGGAGCCACTGCTTCGCCGCGAACGGCACCGATGGCCGCGCGGGCGGCGGCGGTGACGGCGCCTCCGCCCGGGTCACCGAGTGGGCCGAGGCCGGCTTCCGGCAGGTCACGGCGGGTTCGGTCGTCCTCCACGGCCTCGCGCGCAGGACGGGCGGCTGACGGCAGGCCGACGGTCGGCCGACGGGGAGGGCGGTGGCGCGGGCCACCGCCCTCCCCGTTTATGTGTTGTACGGCGTATGAGGGCTGTTCTACGGTGTACGGCATGACGACGTCCTCCCCGGAAGCGACCCAGGCGCACTCCCAGGGCCACCCCCAGCGCTGGCTGATCCTCGGTGTCATCTGCCTGGCGCAGCTCACCGTGCTGCTCGACAACACCGTCCTGAACGTCGCCATCCCCTCGCTGACCCGCGAGATGGACGCGGCGACCTCCGACATCCAGTGGATGATCAACGCGTACTCGCTGGTGCAGTCCGGTCTGCTGCTCACCGCGGGCAGCGCCGCCGACCGCTACGGCCGCAAGAAGATGCTGCTCACCGGCCTGGCGCTGTTCGGCATCGGCTCGCTGGTGGCCGGACTCGCCCAGACCACCGGCCAGTTGATCGCGGCGCGGGCCGGCATGGGCGTGGGCGGCGCGCTGCTGATGACGACCACCCTCGCCGTGGCGATGCAGATCTTCACCACCGAGGAGCAGCCCAGGGCGATCGGCGTCTGGGCCGCCGTCAACTCCCTGGGCTTCGCGGCGGGACCGCTGATCGGCGGCTTCATGCTCGACCACTTCTGGTGGGGCGCGATCTTCCTGGTCAACCTGCCGGTGGCGGCGCTGGGCCTGGTGGCCGTCGTGGCCCTGGTTCCCGAGTCGAAGAGCCCCCAGGGCGACCGCCCCGACCTGCTCGGCGCGCTCCTCTCCACGATCGGCATGACCTCGCTGGTGTACGCGATCATCTCCGGCCCCGGGCACGGCTGGACCTCCGGCCGGGTGCTGCTCACGGCGGGCGTCGCGGCCGTGGTCCTGGGCGCCTTCGCGTACTGGGAGAGCCGCGTCCCGTACCCCATGCTCGACCCGCACTTCTTCCGCAACCGGCGGTTCACGGGCGCGGTCGCCGGCGCGGTGCTGATCGCCTTCGGCATGGGCGGGGCGCTGTTCCTGCTCACCCAGCACCTGCAGTTCGTCCTCGGGTACGGCGCCCTGGAGGCGGGCCTGCGGACCGCTCCCCTGGCCCTGACGATCGTCGCCCTCAACTTCTCGGGCGTGGCGGCGAAGTGGACGGCGAAGCTCGGGGTGCCGGTCTCCATCGCGCTGGGCATGACGCTGATGTCCGGCGGGCTGGTGTCCATCGCCACGCTGGCCGAGCACGGCTACCCGGGCACCCTGCTCGGCCTGGTCCTGATCGGGGTGGGCGGCGCGATCGCCAGCCCCGCCATGGCGCACGCCGTGATGAGCGCGATCCCCCGGGAGAAGGCGGGCGTGGGCGCCGGCGTCAACGGCACGGTGGCGGAGTTCGGCAACGGGCTGGGCGTCGCGGTGCTCGGGGCGGTGCTCACCTCCCGCTTCGCGGCGCTGGTCCCGGTGGCGGCGAGCAGCCTGCCGGCGGCGCTGGCGTCGGCGGGGTCGGCCGGGGAGCGGGAGCGGATCATCGACGCGTTCTCCTCCGGGCTGGAGACCAGCCTGCTCGTGGGGGCGCTGGCCGTCCTGCTCGGGGGACTGCTCGCGGCCGCGCTGCTGCGCAGGGCGGAGCGGGCGGACTCGCGGGCGGCGGGCGCCTGAGGGATCGGCCGGCTGGGTAGTCGTGCGGCTGCGGCCCGCGGGTGGTCGATCGCGCAGGTCCCCGCCCTTTCGGAAGGGGCGCTTAGCATGACCGGCAGCGGAGAGTCGAGGAAGGTGCGCCATGGCGAAGGCAGCCCAGCGGTCCGTGCGGACCAGCGTCTGGCTGGAGGGCAAGCCCCGCCGGGGAGGGCGCGGCGGAGGGCAGCCGTCCGGGCTGGACCGGGACCGGATCATCGAGGTCACCGTGCGGCTGCTGGACGCCGAGGGGCTGGCCGGGTTCTCCATGCGCCGCCTGGCAGCGGAGCTCAACGTCACCGCGATGTCCGTCTACTGGTACGTCGACACCAAGGACGACCTCCTCGAACTCGCCCTGGACGCGGTCATGGGCGAGTTCGCGCTGCCCGACCCGGACGCCGGCGATGACTGGCGCGACCAGCTGCGCGTCCTGGCCCGGGAGTACCGCGGCCTGCTGGTGCGCCACTCCTGGGTGTCGCCGCTGGCCGGCACGTACCTCAACATCGGCCCGAACTACCTGGCCTTCGCCCGGACCGTGCAGCGCGTGATCCGCAGGACCGGGCTGCCCGAGCACCGGGTCACGGGCGCGATCTCGGCCGTCTTCCAGTTCGTCTACGGCTACGGCACGCTGGAGGGCCACTTCCTCGCCGGTGCCGCCTCCACCGGCATGACCCCGGACGACTACTTCCGGCACGCCCTGAGCGCGGTCACCGAGGCACCGCAGGCCGCCGAGATCATCCGGGAGTCCAGGAAGATCATGGAGGCCCGCGGCGGCGACACGGTGCGGGAGATGATGGAGCGCGACTTCGAGTTCGCCCTGGACCTGCTGATCGCCGGCATCGAGGCGATGGTGGCCCGGGGCTGAGCGGCCCGCCCGGCTACTCCCCCTCGACCAGCCGCGCCGGGAAGCCGCCGGTGGCCACCGGCCCCCACTTCTGCGGCGTGATCCGGATGACCGACTTGCCCTGCCTGACCATCGCCGCGCGGTACTCGTCCCAGTCGGGATGCTCCCCGGCGATGTTCCGGTAGTACTCGACGAGCGGCTCCACGGAGTCCGGCGCGTCGACGACCTCGGCCGAGCCGTCGATCTGCACCCACGGCCCGTTCCAGTCGTCGCTGAGCACGATGACGCTGACCCGCGCGTCCCGCTTGGCGTTGCGGGTCTTGGCCCGCTCCGGGTAGGTGGAGACCACGATCCGCCCCGAGTCGTCGACCCCGCAGGTCAGCGGCGATCCCTGCGGGCTGCCGTCGGCGCGCCGGGTCAGCAGGATCGCGCGGTGCCGCGGGCGGACGAAGTCCAGCAGCTCGTCCAGGGAGACACGGGTGTTGGTCGCGACGTTCGGTGCCATGGGGCAAGCCTAGGGTCTGTCGTCGAACTCCCGCCCGCCCTCCGGGCGGACGACGGGAGTCCGACGACAGGCCCTGGACGGACCCTAGGCCGCGAGGGCCTCGTCGAGGCTGTCGTACACCGGGACGTCCCGGCGCAGTCCGGTCAGCTCCAGCACCCGGCGCGGTACGCCGTTCGCCTCCGCCACGACGACGACCCGGGCGCCGGGGCGCAGCCGCCGGCGCACGTCGTTGACGAGGCGGACGCCCTGGGAGTCCATGAACCGGGTCGCGGACAGGTCCAGGACCAGGGTGCGCAGCCGGCCGGCGCGGGCCCGGGCCGCGGACAGGATGAGGGTGAGGAGCTCGTCGGCGTTGCGGGCGTCGATCTCGGGGGGCAGGGCGAGGAGGACACGGCCGGGGTGGTCGCGCGGCTCGGTGGGAGGCGGGGGGAAGGGCACAGCACTCACCTGGCAGACGTTCGTCCGGATTCCGGTAAGGCCGCTTCCTGACCTGTCGGCCCATTCCACCACGCCGGGGCGCGGGTGCGAAAGCGCTCCCCCCGACCCGTCGGCCGGGCGTCACCTCGGCGCAACCGAGCAGCTAAAGTGCTGTCCGTCCTGTGCTCGCAGTCGGGAATGTGCTGCGGAGCTCTCCTGCGCACGGTCGGTCGGCCGTGCATGCCGAAGAGGTTCGTGGTGGCTGCGTCCGAGTTTTCTGATTTGCCCCGTTTTCCGGCTGGGCTGGAGCTGGCGGAAGCGCTGACGGCGGCGGCTCGGCAGTTGCACGAGACGCCCACGCCGCACAGCACCCTGCACACGGCGGTCCGGCTGGCGGTGCACCTCATGCCCGGTGCCGATCACGCCGGGGTCTCCGTCATCGAGCGCAGCAACCAGCGCCGCACGGTCGCCTGGACCGACGAGGTCGTGCGCTGCGCCGAGACCCCGCACACCGATCGCGGACGGCAGCCCTACTGGGAGCGGCTGTGGACCACCCCCGTGGTGCGGATGGCGGACAGCGAGGCCGACGACGGCGGGGAGACGCTGTCCGGTCTGGGCCTGCGCTCGGCCCTGTCCCTGCGGCTGCGCGCCGACCGCCGCCGGCTGACCGTGCTCACGGCGTACGCCCGCAAGCCGGACGCCTTCGACGAGGACGCCACCCGGATCGGCCGGCTGTTCACCGCGCACGTCAGCATCGCCCTCGACTCGGCGACCGTGCGCGAGCAGCTCACCGAGGCGATGCACACCCGGGACCTGATCGGCCAGGCCACCGGCATCCTCATGGAGCGCCTGGACATCGACGCGGCCGGGGCCTTCGAGAGCCTGGTGCGGGCCTCCCAGCGGGAGAACGTGAAACTGCGCGACCTGGCCCGCCGGATCGTGGAGCCGCACAACACGCCGTGAGGGGGCGGCGCGTGGCGCCGGGGGCGTTAACGGTCGCCGACGGGATATCCGTACGGTCATGAGATCCGAGACGTCCGACACGCTGGAGACGGAGATGGCGCGCAGCAGCGGTCTCGACACCCTGCTGCGCGATCTGACCGACCGCGCGGTGCAGGAGGTGCCGGGCGCGGCGGCCTGCAGCGTGACGGTGCGCCGCGCCGGCCGGCTGCTGACCCTGGCCGGCAGCCGGGGCCTGCCCAGCGGCCTCGACCAGCGTCAGTACGAGAACGGCTCGGGTCCCTGCGTCGACGCCGCCGACACCGGCACCGAGCAGTACGCGCCCGACCTGGCCACCGAGGCACGCTGGCCGTCGTACACGGAGTTCGCGCGGTCCGCCGGCGTCCGCTGCGTGCTGGCGCTGCCGCTGCCCGTCGAGGGCGAGGCGGGCGCCGCGCTCAACTTCTACGGCGTGGAGCCCGGAGCGCTGGGGACCGGGCGGGACGCGGCCCGCGCCTTCGCCGCCCGGGCCACGGACGCGATCAACGTGGCCCTGCGCATCGAGCACAGCCGCTCGTCGGCGGCCGACGTGCGCACCGCCCTGCTCTCCCGCAGCGTCATCGACCAGGCGATCGGCATCCTCATGGCGCGGGAGCGGATCGACGCCCGCAACGCGCTGGAACGGCTGCGCCGCGTCTCGCAGGACAGGAACGTCAAACTCCGCGACCTGTGCGCCCATCTGGTGGCCACGGTCGCCGAGCCGGCCGGCCCGTCCTCACGCCGCGGGCAGTGACGTGCCCTGCACCGCCTGGATGTCCAGCTCCACCCTGAGCGTGGTGCCGATGGCGGCGATGCCCGCCTGCAGCACCTGGTTGTAGTTCATCGCGAAGTCCTCGCGCCGCAGTTCGGTCGTGGCGCGGAAGGCCGCCCGGACCCCGCCCCACGGGTCCGGGCCGGTGCCGAGGTAGGACAGGTCCAGGTCGACCGGCCGGACCACGCCGTGCAGGCCCAGTTCGCCGTGGACCGTCCAGCGGTCGGAGCCGGCCGCGGTCAGGCCCGTGGAGCGGTAGGTGATCTCCGGGTGCCGCTCGACGTCCAGGAAGTCCGCGGACCGCAGGTGGGTGTCGCGCACGCCGTTGCCGGTGTCGATGGACGCGGCCCGGATCACCGCCTCCACCCGGGACTTCGCGACGTCGTCCGGGGCGATCTCGATGGAGCCGGAGAACTCCGTGAACCGGCCGTGCACGCTGGAGATCCCCAGGTGCTGCGCCACCGCGGCCACGCTGGAGTGCGCCGGGTCGACGGTCCACGGCCCCGGCGGCGGCAGCTCGGTGCCGCCCTGCCGGGCCAGGGTCACCGTGCCGACCTCGGCCCGCCCGCTCGCGGTGACGAGCGCGCCGGCGGCGGCGGGCGCGTAGCCGACGGCCGTGACGATGACGGTGTACGCCCCCGGCGCCAGCGGGGTCGCGTCCCGTACGGCCCCCTCGGCGTCCGCCTCGGCGCGCAGCACCTGGGCGCCGGTCGTGTCGGCCACCGTGACGACCGCGTGCGACACGGCCCATCCGTCCCGGGTACGGATCCTCGCGGTCAGTCCCATCCCGTTGTCTCTCCCTGAGAAGTACCGGAAAGCTGAAGTACCGGAAAGCTGAAGTATCTGAAAACTGTCGAAAACAGCAGAAATCGGTCGTGGTGGTCGTAGTGCGGAAGCCGGCCCGCGGCGGGGCGCGCCCGGAGCCCGGAGCGCGCCCGCCCGCCGCGGGCCGGGGCCGGTCTACTCGCCGGGGTGGGCCAGCTCGATGTCGTGGCCGTCGACGCCGGGGCCGGTCACCGTCAGGGCGGTCGCCACCGGCGGGTAGCCCGTGGCGATGACGGTGTACTCGCCGCCGTCCAGGTCGGTGAAGGCGTACGCCCCGTCCGCGCCGGTCGTGGCCGAGCCGACCACGTTGCCCGCCGCGTCCACCAGCGTCACCCGGGCGTCCGCGAGCGGACCGTGCGGGGCCCGGACGACACCCTGGAGCCGGGCGCCCGTCTCCAGGTCGACCTCGACGCGGGTGACCCCGGTGCCGCCCACCTCCACGGGCAGCGCGCGCGGCCGGTACCCGGCGGCGTTCACCGCGACGGTCACCGTGCCCGGCACCAGCTCGGCGAAGGAGAACTCGCCCTGCTCACCGGTGGCCCGGGCGGCCAGCAGGTCCCCGCGCACATCGGTGACGATCACCATCGCGTCCTCGACCGGCAGCCCGCTCCCGGCGGCCCGCACCAGGCCGGTCAGCCCGCTGGTGCCGTTGAGCAGGACGTCGTAGGCGACCGGTTCGCCGTTCACCACGATCGTGGACGCCTGCGGCTGGTAGCCGTCGGCGGAGGCGATCAGGACGTACGAACCGGCGCCCGGGGCGTCCAGCGCGTAGGAGCCGTCGGCCTGCGCGACCGACCGGCCCAGCTGCCGTCCCGTCAACGAGATCAGCGTGACGGCGGCCTGCGGGACGGGTGCGGACTCGGCGCCGCGCACCCGGCCGCGCACCGGGATCCCGTCGCCCGGGGAGCCGGACGGCCCCTCGGGGCGGACGGCCGTGGCGAGGGCCGCGAGCCGCTGCGTGTCCGTGCCCTCGCCGGACGGCCCGGTGTGCGCCACGGCCCGGCCCGGTGCCTGGTCCGGCTCCTGGTCCGGCGCCTGGTCCTGCGTGGCCGGGGCGGGCGCCCCCGCAGGGGTCCCGGCCTCCGCCGCCTGGGCGAGCGCGCCCGTGGTCCGCAGCGGGACCTCCTTGATGAACAGCGTCACCAGGAAGGCGAGCAGGGCGACCGGGGCGACGTACAGGAAGATGTCGGCGATGCCGTGTCCGTAGGCGCTCTCCAGCCAGGTGCGGACGGGGGCGGGCAGCGCGTCCATGTCCGGCAGCTCGCCGCTGCCCACGGCCTTGCCGGCCGCCATCCGCTCCCGCGGGCCGAGCGCGCCGATGGTGTCCTCGGCGTAGTGGGTGATCCGGGACGACATCACCGAGCCGAGCGCGGAGACGCCCACCGCGCCGCCGAGCGACCGGAAGAAGGTGACCACCGAGCTGGCGGCGCCGAGCTCGTGCGGGGCGACCTGGTTCTGCGTGGACAGCACCAGGTTCTGCATCATCATGCCGGTGCCGAGGCCCATGACCGCCATGAAGAGGGCGATGTGCCAGTACGGGGTGTCGTAGCGCATGGTGCCCAGCAGGCCCAGGCCCGCCGTCAGCAGGGCGCCGCCCGCCACCAGCCAGGCCTTCCACCTGCCGGTCCGGGTGATGACCAGGCCGGAGACGGTCGAGGAGACGAACAGGCCGGCGATCATCGGGATCGTCATGACGCCCGACATGGTCGGGGACTCGTCCCGCGCGAGCTGGAAGTACTGGCTGAAGAAGACGGTGCCCGCGAACATCGCGATGCCGACGAACAGCGAGGCCACCGAGGCCAGCGTGATGGTGCGGTTGCGGAACAGGCCCAGCGGGATGACCGGCTCGGCGGCCCTGGTCTCCACGAACACGAAGACCAGCGCGAGCACGAGCGCGCCGCCCACCATGGCGTACGTCTGCCAGGACAGCCAGTCGTACTTGTCGTCGGCGAAGGTGACCCAGATCAGCAGCAGGCACACGGCGGCGGTGATGAAGAAGGCGCCGGCCCAGTCGACCTTGACCTTGCGCCTGCTCTCCGGCAGGTGCAGCGTCTTCTGCAGCACCAGCAGCGCGATCAGCGCGAACGGCACGCCGACGTACAGGCACCAGCGCCAGCCGAGCCACTCGGTGTCCGTGATCACGCCGCCGACCAGCGGACCGCCGACCGTCGCCACGGCGAAGGTGGCGCCGAGGTAGCCGGAGTACCGGCCCCGCTCGCGCGGGGAGATCATCGCGGCCATGATGATCTGCGCCAGCGCGGTCAGACCGCCGGCGCCGAGGCCCTGGATGACACGGGCGCCGATCAGCATGCCGGGGTTCTGCGACAGACCCGCGACGATCGAGCCGGCGATGTAGACGCACAGGGCTATCTGGACCAGCGCCTTCTTGCTGACCAGGTCGGCGAGCTTGCCCCACAGGGGGGTGGAGGCCGTCATCGCCAGCAGCGCGGCGGTCACCACCCAGGTGTACGCGCTCTGGCCGCCGCCCAGGTCCGTGATGATCTCGGGCAGGGCGTTGGAGACGATGGTGGAGGACAGGATGGCGGCGAACATGCCGAGCAGCAGCCCGGACAGCGCCTCCATGATCTGCCGGTGCGTCATCGGAGCGTGGCCGGCGGAGGAGCCTCCCCCGTGCTTGGCATGAGCCCGCACACCGGCTGGTGTGGTCGTTGCCATGGGCTTCCTTCTCTTACGTGCTTGCGGGTGTACGGGTGGTCCCTGCGCGTGCGGACGGTGCGGGCCGGGGCGGCGGTCCCGCCCGGTGGGCGGACCGGCGGTCGCCGATGCTCTCCCGGAGCCGGGCCATCAGCCGGGTGAGCTGGCCGACGTCCTCGTCCGACCAGTCGCTCAGGCGTTCGGTCAGGACCTGGGTGGTGCGCCGGGACAGTTCGTCGAGCTGTGCCCGGCCGGCGGGCGTCAGACGCAGGATGCGCGAACGCTTGTCCGCCGGGTCGGGGGAGCGCTCGATCCAGCCGCGCTCGGCGAGATGGGCGACATGGCGACTGGTGACCGACATGTCCACGGCGAGCAGCTCCGCGAGCTTGCTCATGCGTATGTCGCCGTGGCGGTCGACCAGGGCCAGGACGGTCGCCGAGCCGCTGGGGCAGTCGGCCGGCAGGATGCGGCTCAGCTCCCGTTTCACGGCGCCGAAGGCGCTGAACTGACGGATCAGCTCCTCGTATCGCGCCCTCTCGGCCATCACACCTCCCATTTCGTTGCTTAGGGCAACCATAGAAGCTGTTGGTTGCTACAGGCAAACAAAAAAGGGGGAGCGGGTGACAAAAACTTGGCAAAGGCATGTATTGCGGCAGTGAACACGCAGGTGGTGCCGGCGGGCCGGACCGGCCGACCCGCACTTGGGCCGTCACCGCGGATTCGCTAGGGTCTCGGGCCATGGCTAACAACCCGGGCCCCCAGGGCAATTACGACCCCGCCGGCAGCACCCAGATGTTCCGCGCGTTCGTGGACGAGGCCGCCCCGCAGTCCCGTCAGGCCGCCGCTCCGGCCGGCCCCCGCATCGGTCTGATCGTCGGCGTCGTCGCCGTGGTGGCGATCGTGGCGGCGGTGGCCTGGCTGGCGCTGGCGTAACCGGGCGGGCGCCCGCCCCTTTTGGGCTTCGCGCCCGCCCCTCCCGGGCTTCGCGCCCGCCTCTCCCCGGGCTCCGCGCCCGCCCGCGGCGGCAAGGGAACGCGTCGGGGAAGGCGCCCCGCCCGGACCCGGTCCACACACACGACGGCCGCCGCGGCGCCCGGGAAGGCGTCGCGGCGGCGATGGCCGTATGCGCGTGCGGGACGTCAGTCGGAGATGAGCCCGTCCCGCAGCTGCGCCAGCGTCCGGGTCAGCAGCCGGGAGACGTGCATCTGGGAGATGCCGACCTCCTCGCCGATCTGCGACTGGGTCATGTTGGCGAAGAAGCGCAGCATGATGATCCGCCGCTCGCGGGGCGGGAGCTTGGCCAGCAGCGGCTTGAGGGACTCGCGGTACTCCACGCCCTCCAGAGCCGTGTCCTCGTAGCCGAGCCGGTCCGCGAGCGAGCCCTCGCCGCCGTCGTCCTCGGGGGCGGGGGAGTCCAGCGAGGAGGCCGTGTACGCGTTGCCGACCGCGAGCCCGTCGACGACGTCCTCCTCGGACACGCCCAGCACGGCGGCGAGTTCGGTGACCGTCGGGGACCGGTCGAGCTTCTGGGAGAGCTCGTCGCTGGCCTTCGTCAGCGCCAGGCGCAGCTCCTGGAGCCGGCGCGGCACCCGCACCGACCACGACGTGTCGCGGAAGAACCGCTTGATCTCGCCGACGACGGTCGGCATCGCGAACGTGGGGAACTCCACACCGCGTTCGCAGTCGAAGCGGTCGATCGCCTTGATCAGCCCGATGGTGCCGACCTGGACGATGTCCTCCATCGGCTCGTTGCGGGAGCGGAAGCGGGCCGCGGCGTAGCGCACCAGCGGGAGGTTGAGTTCGATCAGGGTGTCCCGGACGTAGGCACGCTCGGGGCTGTCCTCGTCGAGCGCGGCGAGCCGCAGGAACAGGGAGCGGGACAGGGTGCGGGTGTCGATGTCCTCCGGGGCCGGCGCGGCCGGGACCTGGGAGGCGGGGAGAGCCGGGGCGGACGCGGCCTCGAGGCCCGGGACGTCACCCGTGACGTCGTCGAGCGTGTCGAGCGCGTGGGGCACTGTGTCGCTCTCCGCGAGCGTGAGCACCTTCGAGCTGCCCTGTTCTACGGACATGCCACCCCCTTTGGGTCGCGGGACGGTCGCGGCGCACGCTCCCCTTCCGGGAACGCAGCCTTCACCTGAATACCGGAGCCGGAGCTCCGGCAAACGCTCTTCACGCAGAATGTCACATGTCGGCAACGCGCTGTAGTGACATGTCGACATGCGAGACGTGAAACGGCCCTGGAAACAAAGGGTCTGACGGTGTTTCGGCACGGAACCGCACGGAAGTGTCCCGGCGGGCGATTCGCCCACTCCGGTGATGTCTCGATCAGGTATTCGGTTAGGCGTCGATCCGGTTCGCGGAGCGCAGCCGCTGGAAACTGCGTGCCAGCAGCCGTGAGACGTGCATCTGGGAGACGCCGAGTTCCGCGCTGATCTGCGACTGGGTGAGGTTGCTGTAGTAGCGCAGCAGCAGGATCCGCTGCTCCCGTTCCGGGAGCTGGACCAGCAGGTGCCGTACGAGGTCGCGGTGCTCCACGCCGTCGAGCGCCGGGTCCTCGTAGCCGAGCCGGTCCAGCAGCCCGGGCATCCCGTCGCCCTCCTGCGCGGCCTCCAGCGAGGTGGCGTGGTAGGACCGCCCCGCCTCGATGCAGGACAGCACCTCCTCCTCGGTGATGCGCAGCCGCTCGGCGATCTCGGCCGTGCTCGGGGAGCGCCCGAGGGAGGTCGTCAGGTCCTCGGTGGCGCCGTTGACCTGCACCCACAGCTCGTGCAGCCGGCGCGGTACGTGGACGGTGCGGACGTTGTCGCGGAAGTACCGCTTGATCTCGCCGATCACGGTCGGCATCGCGAACGTCGGGAACTGCACGCCCCGGTCCGGGTCGAAGCGGTCGATGGCGTTGATCAGGCCGATGGTGCCGACCTGGACCACGTCCTCCATCGGCTCGTTGCGGGAGCGGAAGCGGGCGGCCGCGTAGCGCACCAGCGGGAGGTTGGCCTCGATGAGCGCCCCGCGCACCCGGTGGTGCTCCGCAGTCCCCGGCTGGAGTTCCTTGAGCTGGGCGAAGAGCACCTGGGTCAGCGCGCGGGTGTCGGCGCCGCGGCGCTTCGCCGGGGTCTCGGTCTCGGTCTCGGTCTCGGCCGGGTCCGGAGCCGGGTCCGGAGCCGGGGCCTGGGCGGGAACCTCGTCCTGGGGCGGCGCAGTACTGGCCGACACGGTCAACGCCACCTCTTCATCCGTCAACTCATCCGTCAATCCGTCCGTCAAAAGCGGTCATAGCATCACAAGACAGTCCATTGTGCGCAAGCACCGCATAACGCCGTGTTGAGGGGCAAGTTTGCAGGGTAAACGCGACAAAGCCCCCCGCCGTCCCGGCGGAGGGCTCCCGGGGGCGGTGCCTCAGAACTCGTAGTCGGCGATCACCCAGGTGGCGAACTCGCGCCACAGCGCGACGCCCGCCTGGTGCTCGGGGTGCTCCACGTAGCGGCGCAGCGCCTCGGGGTCGTCGAAGGCGGAGTTGATCGCGAAGTCGTGGGCGACGGGCCGGTCGCTGAGGTTCCAGCCCAGCTCCCAGAAGCGGATCTCCGGGATCTTCCCCTCCAGCGCGCGGAAGACCTCGACGCCCTCCACCACGCGCGGGTCGTCGCGCCGGACGCCCTCGGCGAGCTTGAAGAGGACCAGGTGGCGGATCATGACTTCCCTCCGTTGGCGACCCAGGTCGCGAAGTCGCCGAGGGCCTTGGCCGCGTCCGATATGCCCTCGAACCCTATCTGGACGTAGTCGGCGGCCTTGGCCGGGTCCGTGATGATCACGTAGAGCACGAAGACCGCGAGGACGTAGACGGCGATCTTCTTGGCGTTCACCGCCATCGCGGCCTCCCCTGTCATTGAGCTGCGCCGGGCGCGCTCATGATCGCACGAAGGGCCCCGTCTGACGACGAGGCCCTTCTCCAGCGGTAGCGGAGGGATTTGAACCCTCGGTGACTTGCGCCACACTCGCTTTCGAGGCGAGCTCCTTCGGCCGCTCGGACACGCTACCGAGGGAGACCTTACAGCAAGGTGGGCACTGCTTTGAAATCGGTATTCAACGATCCCGGAAGAAGCCGGTGAGGAGCCGGGCGCACTCCTCGGCGAGCACGCCCTCGATCACCTCGGGCCGGTGGTTGAGCCGGCGGTCGCGCACGACGTCCCAGAGGGAACCGGTCGCGCCCGCCTTCTCGTCGCGGGCGCCGTAGACGACGCGGTCCACCCGGGCCTGCACGAGCGCGCCCGCGCACATCGTGCACGGCTCCAGCGTGACCACGAGGGTGCAGCCGGTGAGCCGCCACCGGCCGGTCGCGGCGGCGGCCCGCCGGACGGCGAGGACCTCCGCGTGGGCCGTCGGGTCGCCGGTGGCCTCGCGTTCGTTGTGCCCGGCCGCGAGCACGGTACGGCCGTCCGGGGCCAGCACGACGGCGCCGACGGGGACGTCGCCGCCCCGGGCGGCCTGTCCGGCCTCCTCCAGGGCGAGCCGCATCGCGGCCCGCCAGCGGTCCCGCACCGGGTCCGGGGGCCCGGCGACGGTCGGGTCGGTGTGGTCGGTCGGGTCGGTGTGGTCGGTCGGGTCGGTCAGCGGACGGTCTCCAGGGTCTCCGAGGCGCCCAGCGCCTCGGCGATCTCGGTGAGCGCGTCCTCCGACAGGGAGCGCAGCTCCTTCTCGCTCACGCCGAGGTCCTCCAGGATCTGGGCGTCGCCGACCGGGCCGTGCGGCACCGCCTCGGCGGAGCCGGCGGCCGCGCCGCCGTCCTCGTCGGCCTCGTCGTCCTCGTCGTCCTCACCGTCCTCCGTGCCGTCGAGGTCGAGGGCGTCCAGGTCGGGGCCGTCGTCGCCGGGCTCCCGGCCGAGCAGCTCGTCGGTGAGCAGGATCTCGCCGTAGCTGCTGCGGGCAGCGGCGGTGGCGTCCGAGACGTAGATACGAGGGTCGTCCTCGCCGTCCACGCGGACGACGCCGAACCAGGCGTCCTCCTGCTCGATCAGCACGAGCACCGTGTCCTCGTCGGGAGAGGCTTCCCGGGCCAGGTCGGCCAGATCCGACAGGGTCTCCACATCGTCGAGCTCTGTGTCGCTCGCTTCCCACCCGTCTTCGGTGCGCGCGAGCAGTGCGGCGAAGTACACCGTGACTCTCCCACTGGTCATAGGCGTGCCGGTTGGGATTCCCCCCGGCGGAGGTTGCGGGCGGGGAGTGCTGCTCCGAGCCCCGCCCACTCGGAATCGTGGCAGAAACAAGGCGTTCAGGGGACGTCTTCGGCTCCCTGTGTCCGCAGTTTCGACCACGCGTCCCGGGGGAGGAACGCGCACCCGTCCGTGCAGGACCCACCAGCGCACTCGTTGCCGCCACTTGCGGATCGTACGCGGCTTTTCCCGCAGTCCACGCACCTCCGCCCCGGCAACGCGCGAAAGCCCCGCGATCTTCCGGCCGGGGAGCACGCACACCGGTCCCCCCGCCCGGGGGCCTACCAGCGGAACGTGCGCATGCGCATCGCGTGCCTCAGGCGTGCCGTCTTGGCGCGGCGCGGCTGGACACGGGCGCGCAGTTCCCGGGCCTCGGCGAGGTCCCGCAGGAACTCGGCGCGGCGCCGGCGCCGTTCGGCGTCCGTCTCCGCCGCGTCGGGCCGCTCGCGCGGCGACGGATCGTCTCGGGGATCCCGGTCGGGCATCGGCTCACCACCCTTGTTCCGTCCCTCCCACTTTCCCCCGGACGGCCGGTTCGACGCCAGTGGCGGGCCGGTGACCGGCCCGCATACCCGCCGAAGGCGGGGACGCCGGGCCTCTGCGGCCCGGTTAGTGTGGTGGACATGCGTCTCCACGTCGTCGACCATCCCCTGGTCGCCCACAAGCTCACCACGTTGCGCGACCAGCGCACCGACTCCGCGACCTTCCGCCGTCTCGCCGACGAGCTGGTCACCCTGCTCGCCTACGAGGCCACGCGCGACGTGCGCACCGAACAGGTCGACATCCAGACGCCGGTCGCCCGGACCACGGGCGTCAAGCTCTCCCACCCGCGTCCGCTGGTGGTGCCGATCCTGCGGGCCGGCCTGGGCATGCTGGACGGCATGGTCCGGCTGCTGCCGACCGCCGAGGTGGGCTTCCTCGGCATGATCCGCAACGAGGAGACGCTGCAGGCCTCCACGTACGCCACGCGCATGCCGGAGGACCTCTCCGGACGCCAGGTCTACGTCCTGGACCCCATGCTGGCCACCGGCGGCACGCTGGTCGCCGCGATCCAGGAGCTGATCAAGCGCGGCGCGGACGACGTGACCGCCGTGGTGCTGCTGGCCGCGCCGGAGGGCGTGGAGGTCATGGAACGCGAACTGGC
The DNA here is from genome assembly GCF_040678355.1 of Streptomyces sp. NPDC052701. Taxonomy (NCBI): domain Bacteria; kingdom Bacillati; phylum Actinomycetota; class Actinomycetes; order Kitasatosporales; family Streptomycetaceae; genus Streptomyces; species Streptomyces sp. NPDC052701. The sequence goes on along the minus strand of NZ_JBFATO010000040.1, from coordinate 2,449 downwards.
CGGCACCCCGGTGACGGTCGTGACGGCCTCGGTCGACGAGCGCCTCAACGAGCACGGCTACATCGTGCCGGGCCTCGGCGACGCGGGGGACCGGATGTACGGAGCCGCCGAGTAGCCCTCCTCAGCAGCCCTTCCTCGCGGCGGGCGTCGGCTCGGGACTGGCCAGCGCGGCCAGCGCCCGGTCGGCGTCCGCCTTCTTCGCGAGCTGCTCGAAGCCGTCGCCCAGGATGAGGTCGACGGCGGTGCCCTTGCGGGCCGCGTCGGTGCGCCGCTCGGCGCCGGACAGCTGGGCGGCGAGGACGGACAGCGAGGTGTCCCGGGCGGACACGGGGCCGAGCAGGACGCCGGTGCCCTTGACCTTCTTGTCGTACTCCTCGGGCGCGTTGCCCACGTCGCCGATCGTGAAGCCGCGCTTCTTCAGTTCGTCCGCGGTCTTCTTGGCGAGACCGCTGCGGGTCGTGGCGTTGAGCACGTTGACCGTGATCCGGCGCGGCTCGGGCAGGGCGCGGGCGCTGGGCGAGGGGCTCGCCTCGGCCGGGCAGCCTGCCTTGGTGCCGGCCGCCGAGGCCTTTCCGCCGCCGCCGGTGAAGATGTCGACGAGCTGCAGCGTGCCCCAGCCGAACACGCCGAGCACGGCCGCGGAGGCGACGGCGAGGAGCACGAGCCTGCCCCGCCGCCGGGGACGGCGCATCCGCGGGTACTTGTCCCCCGTGATGCGGTACTGGCCGCCCATGCCGGGGGGAGTCAGCATGCTCATGGGCGCAGCGTAGTGTGCGCGGGCGACTCTGCCTACTAGATGATCATTCGACGTCGCCCGGTCCAACCCGAAAGGGCCAAGACGCGGGGGCGCGGCCCGGTCAGTCGAGTTCGAGCACCCGTGCGTGCAGCACCTGGCGCTGCTGGAGCGCCGCGCGCACCGCGCGGTGCAGGCCGTCCTCCAGGTACAGGTCGCCCTGCCACTTCACGACGTGCGCGAAGAGGTCGCCGTAGAAGGTGGAGTCCTCGGCGAGCAGGGTCTCCAGGTCGAGCTGCTGCTTGGTCGTCACGAGCTGATCGAGGCGGACCGGGCGCGGCGCGACGTCCGCCCACTGCCGGGTGCTCTCCCGGCCGTGGTCGGGGTACGGCCGGCCGTTTCCGATGCGCTTGAAGATCACACGGAAAGCCTACCGGTCATGACCTTCCGGGCGCAGCCACGGTGGCGGAGTGCGACGCCGGAAAAGGCGGTCGAAATCGGGATGAATCGGGAAGCGGTTCTGGAGGAGCGGCCGTGAAACCGTCCCGCGGGCCGCCGCGGGCTCCCGCCGCCACGGCCGGGGCGGCCCCGGGTTCCCCGGCGGCCGCGGCCGTGCCTTCCCGGCGGCGGTCGCGCGGAGCGTGCGCCCGACCGGCCCGAAAGGGGCCGTTCCCTTCCCGGACTCCCCCGACGGCAGGGCGGCGGTGCCCCCCCCGGGCCCGCCGCCGCCCGCCGGTCCGGCCGGTCAGCCGCGTTCTCGCTCCTTCTGCGGCTTCCGCGGCTGCCGCGCGTCGGGTTTGGGCTCGGGCCTGGGCGTGCTGCGGGCGGCCTCCGCGCGCAGCAGGGCGCGCATCACCGCGTACGGGTCTTCGAGCATGGCGGTCGTTCTCCTTCCGTGGGTGCGTGCGTGGCTTCGGGGACCGGTGGTCGGTCCGGTCAGCAGCGCAGGACCACACGGCGCAGCGCGTTCCCGGTGTGCGGCGGCCGGGGCGGCCGCGGGGCGGGCCGCGGTCCGGAAGCGGCCCGCCGGGCGGCCGGTGACGGCGCGGGGCGCGGCGGTGCGGCGGGGCGCCGGCCGTGCCGCGGCGCGGATCGCACGGCGGAGTCCGGGACGTCGTGCTCGACGGCCGGGCAGCCGTTGTCCCCGGGCGCCGCGCCGGCCGGCGCCGCCTGGGCCCGGACGGGCGCGCCCGCCACGAGCAGCGTGAGCAGCAGGACGAGCACCCGCAGCCGCCCGCTCCGGCGCGGGGCGCGCGGGGCGGCGGGGTTCACGCGAGGTCCTTCGCCGGGGCGCGCACGGCGCCCGTCCCGTCGGCGGCGGGATCCTCCCGTCCGGCCTGCGGCGTGCCCGGATCCGCGGGGCCGTGGAGGTCTCGACGGCGCCGGCCGCCCCGGGGCTGGCGCCCGGCCCCGGGGACGCGGTGCCCGGTCCTGGGGGCGCGGTGCCCGGGACGGTCCCGGCCGCTCCGGCGCGGATCCCGGGGAGGACCGGTCGGCCGCGGGCGGCGGCGAGGGTCCGCGCGATGCCGCGCACCGGCCGGCCGGCACCGGTCCACGGCCCGGGCGGTGGGCCCGGCCGTGGTGGTCCGGGCGGGTGGAGGGGGTTGGGTGGGACTGGGCGTGGTGGTCCGGGCGGGTGGAGGGGGTTGGGTGGGACTGGGCGTGGTGGTCCGGGCGGGTGGAGGGGGTTGGGTGGGACTGGGCGTGGTGGTCCGG
>NZ_JBFATO010000039.1:21505-73675 GCF_040678355.1 Streptomyces sp. NPDC052701 | reverse complement strand
TACGGCAGCCCGTTGGCCAGGGTGTTGAAGTAGACGGCGCCCTCGTCGTGGTCGAGGAAGAAGGCGTTGTAGAACGACTCGGCCGCGCGGCCGGCGCGGTGCGGGCCCTGCCCGGCGAGCGGGTCCGCGGGTCCGTACGCCGTCAGGCCCGCCCCGGCACCCGGACCGACGACCCCTCCTCGCCCCGCGCCGGGCCCACGAGGAGGACCGCACGGTCGGCTCCGGCACCAGGGACCGGCGGACCGGCGGACCGGCGCACGGAGCCGGAACCCCCGGCAGCGCGCAACGCGCGGCCAGGGAAAGCCGGATGGCACACCGTCAGAAGCGTGGCGCGGCCCGCGCACCAGGCACGCCGGTGCCCGCGCCCCGGCCCGGGCGGGCGGCGCCGGGGCGGGCCGGCGGGCGGCCTACCACTTGCCCGGCGCGTAGTCCTTCAGGAACACGCCGTACAGGTCCTCCCCCGCCTCGCCGCGCACGATCGGGTCGTAGACGCGGGCCGCGCCGTCGACCAGGTCGAGCGGGGCGTGGAAACCGGCCTCGGCCAGGCGGACCTTGTCCGGGTGCGGGCGTTCGTCGGTGATCCAGCCGGTGTCGACGGCCGTCATCAGGATGCGGTCCTTTTCGAACATCTCCTGCGCACTGGTGCGCGTGAGCATGTTCAGGGCGGCCTTGGCCATGTTGGTGTGCGGGTGGCCGGCGCCCTTGTAGCCGCGGGCGAAGACGCCCTCCATGGCGGAGACGTTCACGATGTAGGTCCGGCGGGCCTCGGACGCGGCCATCGCCGGGCGCAGGCGGCTGATGAGGATGAACGGAGCCGTCGAGTTGCACAGCTGGACCTCCAGCAGCTCGACCGGCGTGACCTCCTCCACCGTCTGCACCCAGCTGTTGGTGTCGTGCAGGTCGGGGACGAGTCCGCCCGCGTCGATGGCCGTGCCGGCGGCGATGCGCTCCAGGGACGCCGAGCCGGAGACGAGGGCCAGGTCCGTGACGTCCTGCGCGGTGAGCGCCCCGCCCCCGGCGACCGGCAGCTCGGCCACGGCGCCGGAGCCGAAGGTGCCGATCACCTCGGAGGCGGGCAGCTCACCGGCGGGCAGCGGGGCGGACTCGGCGGCCAGCAGCTCGCTGTAGGCCTGCGGGGAGCGCCGTACGGTCTGGGCCGCGTTGTTGATCAGGATGTCCAGCGGTCCGGCGGCGGCCACCGAGTCGGCGAGGGCGACGACCTGGGCCGGGTCCCGCAGGTCGATGCCGACGATCTTCAGGCGGTGGATCCACTCGTCGCTGTCGGGCTGGGCCTTGAAGCGGCGGACGGCGTCGTTGGGGAAGCGCGTGGTGATGGTGGTGTGGGCGCCGTCGCGCAGCAGCCTGAGCGCTATGTACATGCCGATCTTGGCGCGGCCGCCGGTGAGCAGCGCCCGCTTGCCGGTGAGGTCGGTGCGGGCGTCGCGCTTGGCCCGGTTCTCGTCGGCGCACTTCCGGCAGAGCTGGTGGTAGAAGTAGTCGACCTCGACGTAGCGGGTCTTGCAGACGTAGCAGGAGCGGGGGCGCTGGAGTATCCCCGCGATCCGGCCCGGCTCGACCTTGGAGGAGGGCAGGACGCCCTCGGTCTCGTCGTCGATGCGCTCGGCGGAGCCGGTCGCGGTGGCCTCGGTGACCGCCCGGTCGTGGGCGGTCTTGGCGGCCCGGCGCTCCTGGCGGCGGCGCTGCTTGACCGTGCGGTAGATGTGCGAGGTGGCCCGGCGCACCTTGATCGCGTCGGGGTGGTCGACGTCCAGCCTGTCGAGCTCCTCGAGCACACTGAGGCAGACGGCGAGCCGCTCCGGGTCGATGCCGGGGCCGTGGGAGGGCGCGCCCGCCTCGTCCGTGACCTGCGGGCCGTCCTGTGTCACCGTCATCGCCGCTGCCGTTCCCTGCTCTGCCCTCGCGGCGCTCCTGCTCGCGCCCGCTGTCGAACGCGGCATTCTACGGAGCGCCGGGCCGCGCCGCCAAAACCGCGGTGGTCAGGGGTCGCAGGCGGTGATCAGCGTCCGCACCTCCTCGGCCACGGCCGTCGCGAACCGGTCCAGGTCCGGCACCGCCCGGCCGTCGGCGACCAGCCCGTAGTGGACGTGCCCGCGGTACGTCGAGACCGCCACCGCCAGGGAGTGGCCGGGGGCCAGCGGCGCGAACGGGAAGACCGAGGTGAGCGGGTGGCCGCCCAGCCGCATGGCGAAGCCGGGCAGCGGCACGCTGGTGACCAGGATGTCGAACCAGAGCCGGGCGGCCTGGGCGACCAGCGGTCCGCCGAGCCGGTGGCCGAGCGCCGGCACGTGGTCGGCGAGCAGGGCGACGGCACCCGCGCCCCGGTTGGGGCCCGCGTCCTTGTTGCGGTCCATGGCGGTGCGCACCGAGGCGAGCCGGGCCAGCGGGTCGGGGTCGTCGACCGGAAGCTGTATCAGGTAACCGGAGAGCCGGTTGCCCTGCGGGTGCGCGGTGCGGGGGCGGCGGTTGGAGACGGGGATCAGGGCGCGGGGCGCGACGCCCTCGCTGCCGTCGCCGCGCTCGTCCAGCCAGCGGCGCAGGGCGCCCGCGACGACCGCGATCAGGACGTCGTTGACCGTGCCGCCCTCGGCCTTGCGGATCCGGTGCACGTCGTCGAGGTCCAGGACCACTCCGGCGGTGCGGCGGGTACCGCTCGGCTCGCAGCCGAGCGCCGGCGTGGTGCGCACGTCCAGCGAGGAGCGGGCCACGGAGGCGCCGATGTCCAGGGCGCGGCCCACGTCGGACAGGGCGCCGCGCACCAGCCCGGGCAGCTCGCGCACGCCCGGCAGCAGGCCGCGCGGCGGCTCGGCCGGGCGGGGCCGGGGCGCGGGCATGTCCAGCGGGTCCAGGACGGCGGCGGCCAGGGTCAGCGCGCGCAGCCCGTCGGCCAGCGCGTGGTGGAACTTGAACAGCACGGCGAACGAGACGCCGTCCTCCCCGGGCAGCACATGGGCCTCCCACGGCGGCCGGGCACGCCCCAGCGGGCGCTCCATCAGCCGGCCCGCCACCGTGTGGAAGTCGCCGGTCGGGGCGTGCAGCCGGACGTGGCGCAGGGGGTCGAAGTCCGGGTCGGGCTCGCGGGCGGCGCCGCCGAGGGCGAGCGGCTGCCGCAGGGCGGCGGGCAGCGCCCGGCGGAGGTCGCGCGGCCGCCACACGTCCCGGATGCGCATCCGCAGTCCCGGCACGGCGGCGGCGCGGGCCGCCAGGAGGTCCGCCGCGTGGGCGCCCGCGGCGGGCGAGTGGGCCGAGAAGACCCCGAGGGCGCCGAGGTGCATGGGGTGTTCGGCGGACTCGATGTTCCAGAAGGCCAGGTCGAGTGGAGCGAGCAGGTCAGCAGTCAAGGGCTTGCCTCGCGTCGGCTACGAGTGGGACGGCAGTCAATCGCCAGGCGGCGATTACGGTCAAGTGCGAACACGTTACGCTCAGTTAACAACACATCAAGTCCCGCTCCTCGGGGAAGGGGCGGGACTCAATGGTGCATATGAGGTCAGTCCAGCACAGGTGGCGCCGCCGGGCATCCCGTGGGAGTCACCCGGGAGGCGTCACGGATCAGCGCGCCGTGCGGCCTTCACACGCTCCCCGTGCGGTTTCGGCGGCGCGCGGTCGTGCGCCGGGAGGCCGTCCGGCTCGTCCTCGGCGTCCGCGATCCGGGCGTGGACGGCTCCGTCCGCACCCGGATGCCGGGTGCCGGACCGGAGCAGGGGGTGTACCAGGTGCCGCCGGGCCGAGCCGCTGCTCACCCGGTGGTGGGTTCCCGCCGCCGGCCGCGCCGCCGGGCCGTGCACGCCGACGATCGGTTCCCGGGCGCGGCCGGGCCTCGGCGCGCCGGTGACGCCGGCGCCGAGGCCGCCGTAGCCGCCCTCGTGCCCGTCAGCCCCGCCGGGTACGCGGCGGGGCTGACGGGATGGTCGCGCGGGTCGCTACGGGACCTGCTGTCCCTTCCCCAGTGCGATCACTCCGCCCTTGGAGACCGTGTACAGCTCCGCGTCCCGCTCCGGGTTGACGCCGATCGTCGCGCCCGGCGGCACCTCGACGTTCTTGTCGAGGATGGCGCCGCGCACCACCGCGCCCCGGCCGATGTGCACGTTGTCGTGCAGCACCGAGCCTTGTACGACGGCTCCCGGGTCGACCACCACGCCCGGCGACAGCACCGACCGCGTGACCTGCCCGCGGATCAGGCAGCCCGCGCTGATGATCGACTCGCCGGCCATGCCGCCGGCGTTGAACCGGGCCGGCGAGAGCTGGCCCGAGTGCGTGTAGATGGGCCACTGCCGGTTGTAGAGGTTGAAGGCGGGGCGCTCGGCGATGAGGTCCATGTGGGCGTCGTAGTACGCGTCGAGGGTGCCGACGTCGCGCCAGTAGCCCTGGTCGCGGGTGGTCTCGCCGGGGACGTGGTTGTCGCTGAAGTCGTACAGGGCGGCCTCGCCCCGGTCGGTGAGCTGGGGCAGGATCGAGCCGCCCATGTCGTGCACGGAGTTCTCGTCCTCCGCGTCCCGCTGGAGCGCCTCGATCAGGGCCTTGGTGCTGAAGATGTAGTTGCCCATGGAGGCGAAGACGCACTCGGGGTTGTCGGCCAGGCCCGGCGGGTCCGTGGGCTTCTCCAGGAAGCGCTCCACCCTCTGGCCGTCCGAGGCCGGGGTGATCACGCCGAAGGCGGCGGACTCGGTGCGCGGGACGCGGATGCCGGCCACCGTCACGCCCGCGCCGCTCTCGATGTGGTGGGCGAGCATCTGCCGCGGGTCCATGCGGTAGACGTGGTCGGCGCCGAAGACGGCGACGTACTCGGGGCGTTCGTCGTAGATCAGGTTCAGCGACTGCAGGATCGCGTCGGCGCTGCCCAGGTACCAGCGCGGGCCGAGGCGCTGCTGGGCGGGGACCGGCGTGACGTAGTTGCCGAGCAGGCTGGACATCCGCCAGGTCGTGGTGATGTGCCGGTCCAGTGAGTGCGACTTGTACTGCGTCAGGACGCAGATGCGCAGGATGTCGGCGTTGACCAGGTTGGACAGGACGAAGTCGACCAGGCGGTACGTGCCGCCGAAGGTGACCGCGGGTTTGGCGCGGTCCGCGGTCAGGGGCATCAGGCGCTTGCCCTCTCCGCCCGCCAGCACGATTCCCAGGACCGACGGTCCACCACGACGCATGGTCGCTCCCCTCACGCCGATTTCCCCATGCCTGCCCCTGAGCCGGGCGGACTAAGCCTGTTTGACGATCTCCTCGTAGAGCCGGACCGTCCGGCGCGCCACCGCGTCCCAGCCGAACTCGCCGACCGCCCGCTCCCGTCCGGCCTCACCCATCCGCCGGGCGGTCGCCGGGTCGCCGACGATCTCGTCCAGGGCCCGCGCGAGGCCGGCCTCGAAGTCTTCGTCCACGGGCACGAGGAGTCCCGTCCTGCCGTCGTCCACCACCTCTGGGATACCCCCGATCCGCGAAGCCACGACAGGCGTGCCGCAGGCCATCGCCTCCAGGTTGACGATGCCGAGCGGCTCGTACACCGAGGGGCAGACGAAGACGGCGGCGTGCGTGAGGAGCTGGATCACCTCCGGACGCGGCAGCATCTGCGGGATCCAGTACACGCCCTCCCGGGCCCGGCCGAGCTCCTCGAAGAGCTCGCGGAACTCCCGGTCGATCTCCGGGGTGTCGGGGGCGCCCGCGCACAGCACGACCTGCGTGGCCGGGTCGATGTCCCGCACCGCCCGCAGCAGGTGGGGCACGCCCTTCTGCCGCGTGATGCGGCCGACGAACAGCACGTACGGGCGGGAGCGGTCCAGGCCGACGCGGTCCAGGGCCTCGGTGCCGTGGTCCGGCCGGTACAGACTCGTGTCGATGCCGTTGTGCACGACGTGGACCCGCTGAGGGTCCAGCGCCGGATAGCAGCCCAGGATGTCCTCGCGCATGGCGCCGGAGACGGCGATCACCGCGTCGGCCGCCTCGATCGCGGTGCGCTCGGCCCAGCCGGACAGGGCGTACCCGCCGCCGAGCTGCTCGGCCTTCCAGGGGCGCAGCGGCTCCAGGGAGTGGGCCGTCACCACGTGCGGGACGCCGTGCAGGAGCTTGGCGAGGTGGCCGCCGAGGTTGGCGTACCAGGTGTGGGAGTGCACCAGTTCCCGGTCCTGCAGGGCGGCGGCCATGGCGAGGTCCACCGAGAAGGTGCGCAGCGCGTCGTTGGACCCGTCGAGCGCGGACCAGGGCCGGTGCCGCAGCACGCCGGCCGCCTTCTCCGCCGCGCTGCCCTCGCCCCAGCAGTGCACGTCCAGGTCCACCAGGGACCGGAGCTCACGGGCCAGGAACTCGACGTGGACACCCGCGCCGCCGTACACGTCCGGGGGGTACTCCCGGGTCAGCAGTCCCACTCGCACCCGGAACCCCCTGCCTTCCTGACTCAAAAGTGGCTGGTCCCTTTCATGGTCACCCAGATGTGGCGCGTGGGGAAGAGCGCGGGGGCCGCGGGAAGCAGCAGTCGCCGCAGACGCCCGCGCCGGGCACCCGGTAGTACAGGCAGCAGCTGCGCCGCCGGAAGGCGGTGCCGGTGAGGGTGCCGGCGCCTTCGAGCAGCGGGTGGGAGAGCAGCTCGGCGGTCAGGGACCGGGCCCGCGCGGCGGCGTCCGTACGGCCGTGGGCGCGCGCCCAGCGCTCCAGCTGCCCGGCGGCGCCGGCCAGGGCGGAGGCGGCGTTGCCCCGCAGCAGGCCCGGCGCGAGGCGGTGGCGGGCGCGCAGCGCGGCGGCCAGCGGTTCCAGGTGCCCGTGCAGGACGGTCCTGGCGACGGTGGCCGCGTCCCCCGGCAGCGGCCGGAACGCGGACAGCCACAGGTCGTCGGGGGCGCTCCCGTCGGGGTCCCAGCGCAGCAGTCGCGCGTCCAGGTCGGGAACGCGGCCGTGCAGGGCCGCGCAGCCGAGCGCCACGGACCACAGCCGGGCCGCGAGCCCCAGGTGGGCCACGGACGCCGCCACGCGCGCCTCGCGGGTGCCCAGGGCGGTCGCGACCCCGCGCACGCGCGAGGTCAGGAAGTCCGGCTGAACATCCGGGGCCGCTGCGTCGTACACCCGGGTGAGCGCGGGGAGGCGGCCGGGCGGTTCCCCGGCCGTGCGCAGGACGAAGAAGGGGCCGAGCGGGCGGAGGGCGGCGAGATCGGGCTCGAGGTGCACGAAGAGCAGTAGTACCAAGTCCTTCGGGGGGCGCCCCCGGCAGGTGTGCGGGGACTGTCGCCCACCCTGGGGATGACGGGGGTCCCGTCCTACTCCATCGGCAGTAGGACTCATTGCGTGCTCAGGGACGACGACGGGAAGAACCGGGCGCGGCATCGTGTTGCCCATGAAAGCCGACCCTTCGCCGCGCGAGGCCGGGCCGACCGGGCCCGGCCCCCGCCTCCCGCAGAGGAGCAGCCGATGAGCGCCCTCGCGTTGTCCGTGCTGCTGTCGTTCGTCTCCGCGGTCGCGTACGCGGGCGGGGCGATCGTGCAGGAGCGGGTCGCGGTGTCCTCGCCGGACGAGCAGTACGCGCCGCTGCGCCGGCCGGCCTGGTGGGCCTCGCTCGCGCTCAACGGCCTGGGCGGGCTGCTGCACGTGGTCGCGCTCGCCTACGGTCCGCTGAGCCTGGTCCAGCCGCTGGGCGCGCTGACCATCGTGTTCGCCCTGCCCATGGCGGCGCTGTTCGTCGGCCGCAGGTCCGGCACGACGGCCTGGCGGGGCGCGATCATGGCCACGGTGGGGCTCGCGGGGCTGCTGTCCCTGGTCGGCGCCTCCGACGCGCAGTCGCTGGACACCGCTCAGCGGGTGGCGGCCGGCCTGGTCACGGCCTGCGCGGTCGTGGCCCTGATGGTCGCGGGCCGGGCCGCGCACCGGCACCCCGCGGTCCGCGGCATCCTGCTCGCGACCGCGTCCGGCATCGCCTTCGGCATGTCGTCGGTGTTCACCAAGACGGTCACCGTCGACTGGACCGGCGGCGTCGCGGCGGGGGACCTGGCGTCCCTGGCCGCGATCGGCGTGTTCGCCGTCGCCGGCGTGCTGCTGTCGCAGGCCTCCTACCGGGGTGCCGGCCTCGCGGCTCCGCTGGCCACGCTGACGGTCGTGAACCCGGTGGTGGCCACGGTGGTCGGCATCACGATGTTCGGTGAGACCTTCCGCTACGGCACCACGGGCACCGCGCTCGCCCTGAGCTGCGGCGTGGTGGCGGCCGGCGGACTGATCCTGCTGACGACGGAGCGGCTGGCGCACGGGCGGCCGGAAGGCGTTCGGACGACGGAGGCGGCGAAGGCGGCGGTGCCCGCGCCGCGGTCCGGATCAGCCGTGGAGGACCTGACCGGCGGGGAACGGCCGCCCGAGGAGGTCCTCGCCGGGCTCGTGGAACGGGCCGGGCTCGTGGAACGGGCCGGACTTGTGGAACGGACGCCGCTCGCCGCGCTGCGGGAGGACGTCCTCGTCCCGGCCGCCCCGGTGCCGGACGGCGCGCACGGGGACGGCGAGCCGGCGGTCCCCGCCGAACCGCCGTTCCCCTGCGGCTACTTCTACCGCTACGGCCACCTCTACGGCGGCCCGTTCGTCCCGGCGGCCGTCCTGGACCGGCACCACATGCGTCTCAGATCCTGACGCCTCCGGCCCGCAGGTACGCCAGCGGGTCGATGTCCGTGCCGAAGCCGGGCCCCGTCCGCACCTCGAAGTGCAGGTGCGGCCCCGTGCTGTTGCCGGTGGAGCCGGAGCGGCCGATACGCTGGCCGGCGCCGACCGCCTGCCCGGCCCGCACGGAGATCGCCGACAGGTGGGCGTACTGGCTGTAGCGGCCGTCCTGGTGCCGGATCACCACCTGGTAGCCGTACGAGCCGGCCCAGCCGGCGCTGACGACGCTGCCCGGGGCGACCGACTTCACCGACGTGCCGGTGGGCACGGGGAAGTCCACACCGGTGTGGTAGCCCTTCGACCAGGAGGAGCCCGCCTTGCGGTAGGGCGTGCCTAGGGGTCCGCTGACGGGGGCCGCGAAGGAGTGACGGGCCGGGGTGGACCGGTCGGCGCGGTGCTCGTCGCGCTCCGGGGACGCCTTCTTCGGGGGCTTGGACGACTTGGACGGCTTGGACGGCGAGGGCTTGGGGGCGGGGCGCGTCGCCGTGCCGCCCTCGGAGCGCAGGGCGAGCCGCTGGCCCGGCATGATCAGGTCGGGGTCGGACCCTATGGTGCTGCGGTTGGCGTCGTACAGCCCGCGCCAGCCGCCGCGGACCCGTTCCTCCTGCGCGATGCTGGAGAGGGTGTCGCCGCGGACGACCGTGTACATCTCGGCGCGGCCCGCCCGGGACTGCGGCGTGCTCTGCGGCTGCACGTCCCGGACGGAGGTCCGGGCGGCCTTCCCGGCCGTCCTCCCGGGCGTCCCGGCGGGCCGGATGTCGGGCGCCTCGCCGCCCCGGCCCAGTCCGGCCCGCACCGAGCACACCGGCCAGGCTCCGGGGCCCTGGCCGTCGAGCACCTTCTCCGCGACGGCGATCTGCTGGTCCTTGTCGGCCAGGTCCGCGCGCGGCGCGTACGCGGTGCCGCCGTACGCCTCCCAGGTGGACTGGGTGAACTGCAGTCCGCCGTAGTAGCCGTTGCCCGTGTTGATGTTCCAGTTGTTGCTGGACTCGCACGCGGCGACCTTGTCCCAGGTCTCCACGTCGGCCGCCTGGGCGACCCCGGTGCCGATGAACGGAAGGGCCATGCCGGCACCGCCCGCGGTGACCGTGAGCGAGGCGCGGTTGATCCTGCTGGGCTGATACCGGCGATGCCGGCCGCGTACGGCCATGAAGCCCCCTAGGCATGCGTCAGGAGGGGCCAAAGTAAGCGCTGCGAACAGGCCACGACAAGACGGCAATCAGCCGCGCGGTGGCGCCAAGTGGCCAAGATACGGCCCCTCTTGTGCGCCCCCTGCGACGGCCCTCCGGCCGCGTGCGCGGCCGGGCACCGCGCACGCGGCCGGGTGGCGCGAGGGGCGGACGCGGGCACGGGCGGACCGGTGCGGGGCACGGCGGCGCGGGGAGGGGCGCGGGCGGGAGGCACAGGGCGGCCGGGTACGTCGGCCGGGCGATCGGGGACGGCGGCCGGGCGGCCGGGCACCGCCGCTGAGTACGGTGGCGGCCCGCGTGCGTATCTGCGTGCGTATCTGCCCGCGCGGCGTCGTACGACCCGCGTGTGCGGACACGGGAGCGGCACGTCAGGATGGGCGATGTGGCCGTACCCGCGGCACGACCGGCAGCACCGATACCGAGGGCACTAGGAGCCAACCCCATGAGCAGTTCAGCACAGATCGGCGTCACGGGTCTCGCGGTCATGGGCCGCAACCTCGCCCGCAACTTCGCGCGCAACGGCTACGCGGTCGCGGTGCACAACCGGACGCCGTCGCGTACGCACGCCCTGGTGGAGGAGTTCGGGCACGAGGGCGAGTTCGTCGCGGCCGAGACCGCCAAGGAGTTCGTGGCGGCGCTGGAGCGGCCCAGGCGCCTGGTGATCATGGTGAAGGCCGGTGAGCCGACCGACGCGGTGATCCAGGAGTTCGCCCCGCTGCTGGAGCCCGGCGACATGATCATCGACGGGGGCAACGCGCACTTCGCCGACACCCGGCGCCGGGAGCGGGAGCTGCGCGAGCGGGGCATCCACTTCGTCGGCGCGGGCATCTCCGGCGGCGAGGAGGGCGCGCTCAACGGGCCGAGCATCATGCCGGGCGGCTCGAAGGAGTCCTACGAGTCGCTCGGCCCGATGCTGGAGAGGATCTCCGCAAAGGCGGCGGACGGCGCGCCCTGCGTGACCCACGTCGGCCCCGACGGCGCCGGCCACTTCGTGAAGATGGTGCACAACGGCATCGAGTACGCCGACATGCAGCTGATCGGCGAGGCGTACCAGCTGCTGCGCGACGTCGCCGGGTACGAGCCCGCCCGGATCGCCGAGATCTTCCGCACCTGGAACACCGGCCGCCTGGACTCGTACCTGATCGAGATCACGGCCGAGGTGCTCTCCCACGTCGACGCGGCGACGGGCAGGCCGTTCGTGGACGTGGTGGTGGACCAGGCCGAGCAGAAGGGCACCGGCCGCTGGACGGTCCAGATCGCCCTCGACCTCGGGGTCCCGGTGTCGGGCATCGCGGAGGCCGTCTTCGCCCGCTCCCTGTCCGGCCACGCGGCGCTGCGGGAGGCCTCGCGCGGGCTGGCCGGGCCGAAGGCCACGCCGCTGGGCGAGTCGGAGGCCGGGGCGTTCGCCGACCGGGTGGAGCAGGCGCTGTACGCGTCGAAGATCGTGTCGTACACGCAGGGCTTCCACGAGATCGCGGCGGGCAGCGAGGAGTACGGCTGGGACATCGACCTCGGCGCGGTCTCCTCGATCTGGCGCGGCGGCTGCATCATCCGCGCGGCCTTCCTGGACCGCATCCGCGCCGCCTACGACGCCCGCCCGGACCTGCCGAGCCTGCTGTCCGACGAGACGTTCGCGCGGGAGATCGCCGACGCCCAGGACGACTGGCGCGAGGTCCTGGTCGCCGCGACCCGCCAGGGCGTGCCGACGCCGGGCTTCGCGGCGGCCCTCTCCTACTACGACGCCCTGCGCGCCGAACGGCTGCCCGCCGCGCTGACCCAGGGGCAGCGGGACTTCTTCGGCGCGCACACGTACCGGCGGGTGGACCGGGACGGCTCGTTCCACACGCTGTGGGGCGGGGACCGCTCGGAGGAGTCCGCGTAGCGCGCCGCGCCGGGGAACGAACGCCGGACGGGGCGGGGACGACCGGGATCCTCCCCGCCCCGTCCCCGTCCCCGTCTCGGGCCGGCCGACCAGTCGGCCGGTCGGCCGGGGGGTGCCTGCCGCTCCGTCAGGTGTCCGCCGAGGGCGTCCGCCGCCCCGTCGCCGCCCGGGTCAGGACAGCGGAGGCCCCGGTTCGGGGTTCGGGACGGGTTCCGGGCCCGGGGGGATCGGGGACGGCGGAGGTTCCGGGACGGGGCGCGGGCCGGGCGCCGGGTCCGGGTTCGGCGGCGGGGGCGGCTCGGGGCCCGGTGGAGGCTCCGGAGCCGGGGACGGGGTCGGCTCGGGCCCCGGTGGCTCGGGATTCGGCACCGGGCTGGGATACGGGTCCGGCGGGCCGGGATGCGGGCCCGGTGTCGGCCCGGGCGGCACGGGGTCGGGGTACGGGTTCGTCATGGCGGTGCCCTCCAGCCAGTCGGTCGGCTCCGGCTCTGGACTACTCCCCCGCCTACCCGGCCGCCTCGTCCCCAGTCACTCCCCCGCGGGACGCCGGGGAGCCCGGGTGGACCTACCGCAGGCCGACGGCCGCCGCGGCGGCCGCCAGTCCGGGGCGCGGGCTGGACAGCACCGGGGCCGTGGCCGTCGTCAGGTGCCGGGCCGGGGTCATGGAGGCCTGCGCGAGGACGATCGCGTCGGCGCCGGTGACCGTGTCGGCCGCGGCGGCGACCATACGGACGTACTCCTGCGTGTCGCCCGCCTCGAACCGGGCCCAGGCGCCCGCCACGAGCCGGGTGCGCACCTCGACGGGCGCCCCGGCGCGACGGGCCTCCTCCTCGATCAGCGCCACTGTCGGCCCGAGCGTGCTCCCGGACGTGGCGAGGACGACGACCCGGGGCCCCGCGGCCACCGCGGCGGCCGCCATCGGACGGTCCACGCGCAGCACCGGCACCCCCGCCCCGGCGGCGGCCGCCTCCGCGACGCCGCCGAGGGTGGAGCAGGTGCACAGCACCGCCCGGGCGCCGTCGGCGACGGCCCGCCGCAGCACGGCGCGCACGTCGTCCGCGACCGCCGCCGGGCCCTCGGCGCGGGCCCGGCCCAGCAGCTCCTCGTCGACGAAGTGCCGCAGTTCCAGACCCGGGTGGGCCTCGTCGCGCAGGGCGTCGAAGACCGGGACGTGCAGGGGCGAGGTGTGCAGCAGGGCGAGCGTGCGCGCCACCTCAGAAGCGCCCCGGGTGGGCCGCCAGCCACGCCTTGGCCGTCCCCAGCAGTTCCGGGGCGGCCGCCGGGGCCTCGTCCGGGTGCCGCTCGGCCCACCGGGCGACGTACGGGCACAGCGGGGCGACCGCGCCGTCCTCGCGGCTGGCGAGGGCGTACAGCTCGCGCGCCAGGGAGCCCGCGATGCCCTGGCCCTCGTGAGCCGGTTCGACGATCGTGTGGACGGGGACGAGGGTGCGTTCCGGGGATGCGAGGACGAAGTACTCGATGCGGCCGACGACCTCCCCGCCGGCCACCGCCTCCAGGCGGCCCGCCGCCCGGTCGTCGCGGATCTCCATGTCGCTCATGGCACCCTCCTGGTGCGTCCGGGGCGTGCCGGTCAGGCCGTGACGGCCTGCGGGCTGCGCTCCTGGTCCGAGCCCGGCACCGGCTCGGACGGGTCGGCGCCCAGGGCCACGACGCGGTTGCCGCGGTCCACGTGCACGACCCGCGGCCGCAGTGTCCGCGCCTCGGCGTCGGTCACCTGAGCGTAGCTGATGATGATCACCAGGTCACCGGGGTGGACGAGGTGGGCGGCCGCCCCGTTGATCCCGATCACGCCGGAACCGCGCTCGCCCTCGATGACGTACGTCTCCAGCCGGGCGCCGTTGGTGACGTCCACGATGTGCACGAGCTCACCGGGCAGCAGGTCGGCGGCGTCGAGCAGATCGGCGTCGATGGTCACCGATCCCACGTAGTGCAAGTCGGCCTGGGTGACGGTGGCCCGGTGGATCTTGGACTTGATCAAAGTTCGCAGCACTTTAGACTCCTAGAAGACTGCTCCCTGCCAACTTTCTGCAGGTCAGGGGCGTCCCTCACTGTACATCGGCATGCCTTCGACTCGAAGACCTCTAGGAAAATCGTGCGTTGCTGTGACCAGGCTTCCCGCCTGCGCACTTCTGCGCCAGCCAAGCTGCCGCGAAGCCACCGACCAAGCGCACGCGCGAGGAACCGTACGGGACTAATGCTGAGTGGATGCTGACTTACCTGACGTCTCATCAGGCATGTCGAGGGTCGGCGGCATTTGGCCTGCTAAGAGGTCGTCTTATCCCGTTGTTTCATCCCGGAATCTGTGGTTGATGGTGCTTTGAGGGGTCGCGCCAAGAGATGGTGTTCTCGCCGGTGAGGCGGCGGGCCATCAGGTCGGTCATGGCGAGGTGGATCATGGCTTCGGAGCGGGCGGGCAGGGTTTCGTAGTCGCGGGCCAGGCGGCGGTGGAGCATCAGCCAGCCGTAGGTCCGCTCCACGGTCCAGCGTTTGGGCAGCGGGGTGAATCCCCTGGTGCCGGGCGTGCGTTGGACGATTTCCATGTCGATGCCGAGGGTGGCTGCGTGTTCGACGAGATGTTGGCAGTAGCCGCCGTCGACCCAGGTCTTGCGGACGGTGGGATGCTCGGCGGCGACGTGTTCGACGAGGGTCCGGCCGGCGTCGGAGTCCTGCACGCTCGCCGCGGTGACCAGTACTGCCAGCAGCAGTCCGAGGGTGTCGGTGACGATGCTCCGCTTGCGGCCCACGATCTTCTTCCCGGCGTCGATGCCCTGCCCGGCGGCCGGGACGCTGGTGGAGGTCTTCACGCTCTGCGCGTCGATGACACACGCCGAGGGCTGGGCACTGCGGCCTTCCTTCTGTCGCACCAACTCCCGGAGCAGGCCGTTGAGCTGGGCGAACACACCGTCCTTCTGCCACTTGGCGAAGTAGCCGTAGACGGTTTCCCAGGGCGGGAAGTCGTGCGGCAGGTAACGCCACTGCACCCCGGTGCGGTCCACGTACAGGATCGCGTTCATGATCTCGCGCAGCTCGTGCTCGGGCGGCCGCCCGAACGCCAGGGCCCGGCGGCGGCGCTCGGATCGCCAGGCCGCCAGGACCGGCCCGACCAGCTCCCAGCGGGCATCGGACAGGTCACTCGGATACGCACGACGTTCGCTCATGACCTGGATGTACCGCCGGCAGACGAGTGCGCCCAGGCGCACGTTCTGCCTTGTGGAAGCGCGACGCAATCAGACGTCCTGGAATGAAACAGACACGAGCCGCCTCCAGCCCCAGCCGTCACCTCATCCAGCCCTTGAGCCCTACTTGGATCGGCAGCCTCATCAACACCACACCAGCCCACCGCAGAAAACCGGCGATAACAATGCACTACAGGTAAAAACGACCTCTAAGCGGTGCCTGAGCACCGACGCCCTCGGCCTGGTCCCGACTGCGCCAGTCCTCCCACTCGGCTGCCTCGAGTCCGCAACGGGCGAGGGCTGTACCCCCGGGAGGAAAGTCAAGAAAAATCTGGCTCCTCCTCTGCGCCGAATTCGACGATGAGACTTCCGGACTGTTTGATCCCGGTGAGCATGACGTTTCCGTTCGGGCGGATGCGCAGTTGGTGCAGCGGATCGGGGACGAGACGCAGGACAGGATTGGAGTCTGCCGCGAGTCCTGATACCACTACGAGGAAGAACTCGGCTCCCGAGGCCGCCCGTTCGCATTCCTTGGCGGTGAGGGTCACCGTGTCCTGCTCGGGTCCATAGGTCGTCTTCAGCTCGTAGAACCGATCGAGCGCGTCCACGGCATCGGCGCCCACGCCGTGCTGGTGCCGTAGATCGCGCAGCCACTCCGGTTCCTGCTCCGTGCCCAGAACCTTGCGCAGGAGGTCCAGAGCCACTTTCTCCTGGCGGTCGATGTTGGGGGCAGGGGGGACCAGACGGGGTGCGGGCACGGTCGGTGCGGAGGCGGGCGGGGTGAGGCGGGTCCTGACGGATGCACCTCCGCCAGCCCCGGGCACACCAGCTGCGGATGGCGACGCCTGGGCGATCCGGCGGATGCCGGTGATGCGGAGGGCTGCCGGATCGACGAATTCTCGCGGTGCCGAGACCGGGACAGCCGGGGCCGGGCGGACAGTGACCGAGGGCAGGGGTGTCGACGCGGGTGGCCGGCCATCTGCCTTGTTCTGAGCTGTCTTGACTTCTGTCTCCAGCGCAGCAAGGCGTTGGGCGCGCTTGGCATCAGTCGCCGCCTGGTCCTGTGCGACCCGCTCCTCAGCCAGCTCGAGCCGCACCGCCTCTCTTCCGCGCTCTGCCTCGTCGTAGGCGGCCGCCCAGGAGTGGGCGACCTGCCGCCGGTCCTCGGTGAAGCGAGTGGCGATGGCCCGGCCCGCCTCAGACGGTCGCCTCAACAACTCGCGGTCCACCGTCCACAGGGTGCGGGAGTCCCGGTCGAGGGCGGTACGCACCGGGCCCCGCACCGGTTCCCCACCGGGGAGCGTGACCAGACACTCCAGCGACGAGGTGATCCGCACCTCGACCGTGGCCAAGTCCTCCCACGGGCAGTCGAGGGATCCCGCGACGGCGACGGCGTTGCGCTGTAGGTCCTCGCGGAGCAGATCCAGCGCGTGACGCACCAGGTCGGTCGCTTCCATGTCGACCGGCGCGTCGTCCGCGGGGCGGAAAGTAATGTCCGCCGCTCCCAGCTCGGTCACTCGCAGGGGTCCGAGGAGCGCCGTAAACTGTTCCAGTTCCCCGCCCGGCAGCCACGCCGGGATCCGCGAGCCCAGCGCCTCGGCCAACGTCGCGTCGGCCGCGTAGACCGGGCGCTTACTGGTCCATCCCCGGCTCGTGCGCAACGGCAGTCTCCCCACGACAGAGGCGGTCACTCTCTCGGGGTGTTCGCGGGCCGTTCGGGCAAGCATCTGCAGGGTCTGGAGCATCACGGTCTCGGCTTGGGCGTCGACCGGCGCCCGCACGCCTCGCTCCTCCCTCGCCTCGCGGGCCACCTCCCTGACGACCCGTACTGCGTCCTCCACACCGGCCTCCGGAACCGCGAGGTTCTCCCAGAGGGCGTCACTGCCCTTGAACGACGGCGCGAAGGCGGCCCACCGGCCGAAGACCGGGAGGCCGCGGAAGCAGTCGCCCGGCCGGCGCCAGCCCAGTGACGTGAGAATCAGTCCGCGGCCCTGCCCGAAGGCACGCACGACAGTGGCGGTCACCTGTGCGGCGTCCTTGCCCCGGTGGGCTGTCAGTCGCTCGGCGAGCGCCCGGTAGAGGAGCTGCGCCGCCGGATGGTCGGGGGCTTCGGTTTCCCGGGCGCGCAGTCGGCGCAGCGCCTCCAGGAGGTCGGCGACACCCGGCTCGCCGGTGACGCCAAGAGCGACCAGCACCTCTCCTCGTCTGCCGACCGCCTGCTGGAGGTCGGAGTGCAGGAATCCGGCACTGTCCGCGCCGTAGACGGCGACGGTACTGGTCGTGCGTTCGCGCAGGCCGCTGGGAGCCGCCGGTGCGCCGTCCTGGTTGTCCAGCCACGCCGTGGTCTTCAACTGCCACAGCCAGAAGCCGTCTGTCTCCCCGCAGGGGTTCCATGTGTGGTAGTCCCGGACAGCGCGGACCTTGTGGTGCTCGGACAAGGCACCCCAGTTGCGTCCCAGCACCCGCAGCAGCGCGGCGGCCCGCCGGCGTCGTACCGGCCCGTCTTTCTCGGCAGCGATGTCATGGACGACGGCCATCAGGTCAAGGCTGTCGCAGTCCTCCAGGGTGTAGGTGGCCGATTTGTTCCGGAGGTCCTGCGACCTCTCCGCAGGACCGCCCGGGACCTGGGCCGGCAGACCCTCGCTCGGGGACGAAGCGGTGAACCGGTGCTCGACCCCGGGGTGCGGCCGCAACCGCGGTCCCTTTTCGGCACCGAGCAGGTGGAAGAACGCTCGGGCGCCCAGGCCCGTCCCCGCCCCGGGCAGGACCTGGGCATAGCGGGGCCGCAGCCACGTGAGGCCGGTGGCGGTACCTGCGGCCGTCTCGAAGCTGTCCTCCCGGTCCACACTGTCCAACCCGGCCGGCAGGTAGGCATCCGCTGGTCTGACCTGTACGTCCTCCCTACGGCCGCCGGGCCCGAACCGGCGGCCGTGCAGCAGGACGGCGCGGCCCACGTCCTTGCCCAGCCGCTGGCGCTCCTTCGCGGGGACGCGCAGAAACCCCTCGCGCAGCGCCACCAGTTGGTCGTCGTCCAGGACCAGAGGCGCGATGTCCTTTCGGGCGCCACGGGCGGCGAGCTGGCGGATGGCGGGCACCGGATCCGCGCCCGTGACGAAAACCTGCTGTTCGCTCAGCCACGCACGGACTCGTGCCGCTTCCCCGGTCTCGGCGACGAAGGCCGGGTGCAGCACGTGGCTGAGCCCGAGCACCTTCGCAAGCCCCTGCGCCTTGTCGGTGAAGAACTCTGCGGCTCCGAACCAGGGCACCTGGTGCCGTGCTCCGGAGAGGTCCACCAGCCACTTGTGCCATCGAAGCCTCTGGGTCTCGCCCTCGGCGATGGCGACGGAAGCGAGTGCGACCGTCGTCTCCGGGCTCCGGGACGCATCTCCGAGGAGCGCGTCCACAGCCATCGGGACGGTGACGGTCCCGGGCGCGGCACAGTCGTGTTCGGCCCAGTCCTCGAGCACCTCCTGCCATCGCCCCTCCGCATCCCGCGCCGCCGGAGGCAATACGGCTGTGCGCCCGGCCACCTGCGCGATCTCTGCCTCCGAGAGCGCTGGCAGAAGCGCCTCGTCACCAACGGCGAGGTCGGCGAGTCCGATGTCACCGTGGAGCGGCGTCCGCAGGCGCAGTTCGTACGACACCCTCGCGCGCGCAAGGGTCAGGAACCGCTGCTCCAGGTCGCGTACAGGTCCCTTGGGCGACCGGACGTTGTGTGGCAAGGGCAGGCACCGCCAGGCCGCGGTCGGGTCCAGCCGAAGCTGTCGCACCATGACGGCGGCCCAGAGGTCGGCCAGCAGGGGAAGCAGCGCCTGGTTCCACGGGGTGTCGTTGAGATGCTGACGGCTCGGGTTCGGATCGAACTGGGCGCCGACCCGGAGCGGAAGTCCCAGCTCGGTCACGGGCAGTCCGACATGCACCTGCCCGGCAACCTTGTCGCCCGCGCCCTCGTGCAGCGGGATCGCGACGGCAAGACCGGTCGATTCACCCGCGGCCTTCCGAATCCGCGGCACGTCCGGCGGGCTCGGCACGGTGGCACGGCTGACCTGCCAGGTCATGCCGCCAGGTGACCGGGCCATGCGCAAGTCGATCACGGTGTCCCGGCCGCCGATGACGGCCTCGTAGGCGTCGGGTTCGCCCCACTCCAAGGCGAGGCGGCTGTGTACGTCGCCGCCCTCCCGTTGATGCTCGACCGTGCGCACGTGGTCGAGGAAGAGCAACGCCTCGTCACCCCATGCGGCAAGCCAGTCGTCGACATCCTGCCCCTGCACATCGGCGGGGGTGGCGAGCGGGATGCGCAGGACCGTCCAACCGTCGTCGGCGAACCAGGAGGGGACCGAGAAGGGGTCGGCGAGGGACACGTCGGGGTCCCCGATCCGGACGCGGTAGAAGCCGCAGAAGATCTCCAGGACCGGGGACAGCCGCCGGAGGGTCATGAGCCCGATGCCGAACCGGCCGGTGGCGTCGGGGTCGTCGTCCTTGCTCGTCAACGACGGCATGGCCAGCGCCATCACATCGGTCAGCCGTACCGGACGCCCGTCGTGCGCTACCAGCAGCTCCGTGTCACGTACGAAAATCCTGACCTGGTGCGCTCCGAGGTCGTTGGCGTTCTGCACGATCTCGGACAGCCCCTGCAGCGGGTCGGTCGACAGGTCTCCGCCGTTGTCCCGCTGCCGGCGCAGCCCGTACCGCATCTGTCCGGGCAGCTCCACAAACAGCCGCCCGAGCCGCTCGACGGCCGCGCACGTCGCTTCGGGCCCGACCGGTTCCGCCACCTCCGCCCCACCTCTCAGCCCCTCCCGGTCCATGAGTTCCTCGGCCGCCCGAATCGCCTGCTCCACCTCGGTCGCCGTCGACCCGCCCCGCTCAGCGGTCACACCCGCCCCCTTGCTGTGGGATCCCCCGGTTACCGATCGTAGATCGTCGAGGAGGAGGAAGGGGCGGAAACGGCGGTCGGCGTGAACCCGTCGATTGCCGCGTCTGACCGCTCCGTTGTGTCTGCCGTACCAGACCGTTCGCACGGGTACGAGGAACGTGGTCCCGCCTCAAGCTTCCCCGGGCTCCTCATACTTGAGGCGGCGGCGCAGCGCTACAGCAGGGGCGACTCAGAACCTCCACCGATCCCGTCGCGTTCCGGTCACACCACCGCCACCTACTGGGACGGCCGCTACCGCTTGGCCGTGGACTCTCAGCACTCCTTCGCCACGACGACTACATCCCCTGCTGTCACGGACTGCACGCAAGGTGCGACACGTAGTACCTTTGTCTGCCTCAGCGTCAGGAATGACCTTGCCGCAACTAGGTGTGTCGGCTTGCAGCCCCTAGTGCGGTGAGAGCGATGGGGGGACATCGTGGGTACCGCGCCGCGTTTCATGGCCGCGAAGGCACGTCCGTTACCAGTACTCGTACTGGCGGACGTGAGTGGGAGCATGGGTGAACCCCAAGAGAAGATCGATGTGCTCAACGAGTGCATCCGTCGCATGCTCGACGATTTCGCCACGGCCGACATCGGGCGAGGCACCATCCACGTCGGAGTAATCGCCTTCAGCCGCGATCGGGCTGAACTGCATCAGAAGATGGTGCCCGCGGCCGATGCGTCCTGGACCGACATGGAGGCCCGAGGCGGCACCCCGCTCGGTGCCGCCCTCGAGCTCGCCGACGCGGTGCTGCGTGACGAAGCAGCCGTCCCCACCAGGTCCTTCTCTCCCACGCTCGTTCTCGTGTCCGACGGCATGCCCACCGACGAGTGGGAAGAGGCCCTCGACCGGTTGCTCGAATCCCCCAAGGGTGCCAGAGCCAACCGGCTGGCGGTCGCCATCGGTCCCGACATGACCGAGCAGGCAAAAGCCGTACTGCGCCGTTTCGTCAGCGACGAGGCCAACGGCGTTTTCGAGGCACAGGACGTCGAACGCATCCAGCAGTACTTCCGCTGGGTCACGGTCACCGTCACCCAGCAGGCTCGAAGTACTCGTCCGGACCGGGCGCCGGTACTGAGCCCCGACGACTTGTCCGACTTCGGCGCCTGAACCGGCGGGACGCGGCGAGAGGAAAGGCACCCCCGTGGCATCGCGCTGGGATCTCGGCGGCCTGCTGCGGCCCGTCGAGGACGAGTACCACCAGCTGTGGTCACTGTCCCACTCGATCGGAGCCGGCGGCCAGGGCGAGGTATGGCTGGCCCGAGGCGGACGAACCGCCGTCAAAATGATCACTGCTCCGACTCAGGAAGCAGCAGAGGCTGTACACGTTCGGCTGCGCCGCATCCAGCGCCTTCCGTTGGACGGTGTCCCGCTGGCCGGCGTGCTCGCCCTGCTCGCCCCGCCGAAGCTCGGTTATGTCATGGAACTGGCCGACGAGATGGTTCCGTTGGATACCTTGTGCGTCCCCGACGAGGAGGATCTGGCAGCCTGGTATGTGCGCACCGGGGGTCTGGAACGCCGACTGCGGCTGCTGGCCAAACTTGCGGACGCCGTCGCCCGGCTCCATGCCCGTGCCATCGTGTACCAGGACCTGTCCCCCTCCAACGTGCTGATTTCCGCCGCTGTCGAGCAACAGGAAATCCGTCTCATCGACGTGGACAACCTCGGTCTGGCCTCGACCGTCGGATCTGCGCCGGTACACACCCCTGGATACGGGGCACCTGAAATCGTGTCGGGTCGCAGCGGAGCCACCACACTGGCCGACGCACACGCACTCGGCGTGCTGATCTTCGAGACCCTCACGGCAAGTCACCCGTTCCGGGGCGACGAGGTGCTGGACTCCGACCCCGCCTACCAAGAGGAGTACGCAGACCGGTTCCGCCTGCCATGGATCGACCACCCCACCGACCGCACCAATGAGTGCACTCTGGGCATCACACCACGGCGGGAACTCCTGTCCGGTCAGCTGTGGGACCTGGCCTCACAGTGCTTCGTGGACGCCGTGGCCAATCCCCTCCTCCGGCCGTCGGCTGCCCGGTGGGCCGCGGCACTGCACTCCGCTGCGGGACAGACCGTCGAGTGCCCGGAGTGCGGATGGAGCTACCGTGCCTCCGCACCCTCCTGCCTCGCCTGCCGGAGGCCCCGCGACCGTGTCTGGGTGCTGCGCCACGGACTGACCGGTCCGGTGGGTACCGAGCCGCAAGACCGATCGGGGAGCACTGACGACACCCCTGGTGTCCAGCTCTCGGAGGTTCCTCTGCCCGACTTCACCGCACTGCGTCCCGGCGGCGAGACGACTCTGACCGCCCGGCACACCTCACCCGCCCCGGATCGACCTGACGCGGTGGTCGCGCGGCTGCGGCTTCACAGCCAGGACGCCACCGTGCTGAACCTCTCCCGCGACAGCCTCTGGCTGGACCGTCAAGACGGACGGCCATGGCGGGAGATCGGTCAGGGAAGCCAGGCAACCGTGCCTGTCGACGGTCGCGGCTGGACGATTCACTTCGGGAGACAGGGTGCGATCCACCGCTGGGTACGTCTGATGGCTGTGGAGGCGAGCAGGTGAGCGTTCGCCCCAAGGGGCCGGTCATGCCCGCCCGTATGCCGGGAGAGCCGGTCTTCGTGTCCTTCCTCTGGCGCCGAGTGCCGCAGGAGTTCGTCGACCGGATCATTCCCGATGGCAGCGAGGTCCGCCTCTACCGTCGCCCCGCAGGCCAACTCGACCTGGTCACCGACTTCGCCACGTTCGGGATCAAGCCGGCGAGTCCCGAGGACGAACGGAGGCTCGACGAAGTTGAGGCAGCCGGAAGCAGCTGTGTGACGATCACTGCGCATCCGGCCCGGCCGAAGCCGCCTGCGCCCGCCGCACCGCCCCGGCGCCGCACCGGTAGTCCGCATCCGCCCGCGTCGCCGGCTGGCGAACCCTTCACCTTGCGCGTGCACATCTATGCCCCCGCCGTAGGGCTCGCTGTGCCGCTCAGCACCGGCCTGCTGCTCGACATCGACGACGCCGTCGTGGAGGACGCCACCAAGTACGCGGACCGCGCGGACACCGCCAACGTCGGGGCCGTCATGGAGTTCATGAGGCGAGAGCTCTTCCTGGAACCCCGCCCCGGGGCACCGGCCGACGCCAGGCGCATGGTGGTCTCAGCCGGACCAGCCGGTGGCTTTGCGGTCGGCTTCCGGGTGCACGGACCAGGGCTCATGGCCGACGTCGAGAAAAACAGCGCCGGCTACCGCATTGTGCGCCTGCTCAGCTCGGTCCACGATCAGCGCGGCGCCGACCAGAAGGCACTGGCCGTCGGGTCGATCGACTTCCGCGACATGACCGCCAGACAGCGAGACCGGGAGAGAATACAGCGGGGCCTCGACCTGGTGGCCAACCAGAACGGTTACCTGGCCATGTGGGACAGGTACCAAGAGCTGGAGGCCCGCCACATCAGAGGCCGGATTCGCGATTTCGGGATCATCCGCTACACCAAGGTCAAGGTCGAGTCCGATGGCCGCTGCGTGTTCACGGTGGACCTCGACCGGGCACTGCCGCGGACGCGAGCGGCCCTGGAGAACACCACAGCTGCCGAACGCGTCGAGATCGAGGCAGCAACAAACGTTCCGGCCTCCGTGACAGACTCCGCGATGACCGACCGGGAGTGGCTGGTCGCTTCCCGGGCGCAGAAGGTACGTGCCTGGATCGGCGAACCGCTCGGGTACGACAGCGTCACCGAGACCCTGAGACTCACCGCGACCCTCAACGACCAGAAGGACCCGCCACCCCAGGGCTGGCTCTACCTGGCACACCGCGGCGATCAGCGCCGGCTCGACCGGCGCGAGCAAGCCATGCAGAAGCTGCGCACCGACGGGACACACATTCCCGCTCTACCGACGCTGCTGGAGGGGGGTTCCTGGCCTCAGCCGGCACGACGCCGGATCACGAAGATCTCTCCTTCCGCGCTCAGCTGCTTCGCTCCCCACGGCCCGACGCCGGCCCAGCGGGAGGCGGTGCTCACCGCGCTCAACACCCCCGATGTCGCGATCATTCAAGGACCGCCTGGCACGGGCAAAACACAGGTGATCGCCGCTCTGGTCAATCAACTGGGTGATCTCGCCCAGGGCGGAGAGGTGGCCGGCAGCACCCTGTTGACGAGCTTCCAGCACGCGGCGGTGGACCATCTGGTCACGCGCGGCTGGGTCTTCGGGCTGCCACCGCTCAAGGTGGACTCCCGCGGCCGGGGCAGCAAGGTCGCGCTGGACACCTGGCGCATCGAGGCCGCCCGCGCCGCCGACCTGCGGCTACGTGAGCGCCCGGTGGGAGAGCATCTCGCTGCTCGGCGAGCAGCCGCCGAACTGGCCGCCACCTACCGGGCGGCACCCGTACCGCCCGAGTTCCTGCCCCAATTCCTCGACGAAGTACTCACCCAGCTCGGAGACATATCCGACCCCTCACTGGTCGGCGAGCTCCGCAGCCTCAGAGACGAAGCCGAGAGGAATCGCACTCGGGCCGCCGCCATGGCCGACCCCGACCTGCGCGCGGACCTCCTGCCCTACATCCGGTCGCTGCGCTGCACGGTGACCGGGTTCGAGGACGACGGGCCCCACACGGCTCGAGCACTGCTGACACGGCTCGACCTCACCGACTCTTCGCTCTTCGACGGCATCTCCTACCAGGAGTCGCTGCGTACAGCGGCCAGAACCGCTTCACCAGAGCGTGAACTCCTCGACTCTCTGGCCGCCTTGCGCGACACCCTGCTCGACCGTCTCACCGCGCGCATTCGGCTGCCAGAGGTCACCGTGGCCGATCCCACGATCGCCGACCTCCTCGACCGGTTCGCAGCACAACTCGCGGAAGCGGTGACCCGGTCACCCGACGCCATAGCCGCGGCACTGCTCGATTACCGGGACGACCTGCGCAGCGATCCGGAAGGCGTCGACGACACCCTCCGCGCCTACACCGTCTCGCTGGCCTCGACCTGCCAACAGGCCGTATCCAAAGCCATGGTCGATCTCGGCCGTCAAGACGGGGGCTTCGAGTCGGTCGTCGTCGACGAGGCTGCCCGCGCCAACCCGCTGGATCTCCTCATCCCCCTCGCCCAGGCCCGCCGCCGGATCGTGCTGGTCGGCGATCACGCCCAGCTCCCCCACATGCTGGAACCCGATGTCGAGCGCGAGCTGAGCTCGCTCGGCGAGGACGTCCGCGACCGGCTACAGGAAAGCCTCTTCCAGCGACTGGCACGGCAATGGGAGCACGGTTCGTCCGACGGACATCCCCGGTTCGTCCGTCTCGACACCCAATTCCGCATGCACCCGGTGCTCGGCAGCTTCGTCAGCGACAACTTCTACCAGGGGAAACTGCGCAACGGCCGCGAAGCGGCCGACTTCGCCCACGGGATCGACCGCTACGGTGAGGTCCCCGCGGTGTGGCTTCCCGTGCCCCTGTCCGCGGGCGGCGAAACGCAACGGGGAACGAGCCGCACGCGGCACGCTGAAGCCGCTGTCATCGCAGCGGAGATCGCCGCGCTGATCGAGCGGCATCCGAACATGACGTTCGGCGTCATCTCGTTCTACGCCGCGCAGGTCACCGAGGTGTGGAAGGAACTGAAGAAGGCCGGGCTCGCCGAGTTCACCGATGCGGGCGGATGGCGCCCCGTGCCCCGGCTATGCCGTGACGAGGACGGCGCACCGCTCGACCGATTACGAGTCGGCACCGTAGACGCCTTCCAGGGCATGGAGTTCTCCGTCACCTATCTGTCCACCGTGCGCAGCTGCGCACCGGCCGCGCGAACCGATGTCAAGCGCGCCTACGGACACCTCACCGTCGCCAACCGACTGTGCGTGGCGATGAGCCGTCAGCAGCGGCTGCTCGCCGTCGTGGGTGACGACGACATGTTCGGGCCCGGCAGTCCCCAGGCGATCGCGCCCCTGGCCGCGTTCCTGGAGCTGTGTCGGAAGGGGGCGGACGGCCGTGTCGTTCGACCGTGAGACGCCCGTCTTCCAGCTGGCCTTTCCGCCCCGGAAGCGGTACCGGCCCGTTCTGCTGCCCGTGTGGGTTCACCAGGTGACGGCGCCGACCGGCTACTCCCGCACACTGGACGTCTTCCAGACCGTGGTGCTGCGTTTGTGCGCCGCCGGAGTGCGGGACGTCGGCGACCTGTCCCAGCTGATCGGCCTGGACACCGCCCTGTGCCGCACGGTGATCGCCCGGCTTGTGGAGGGGCGGCTGATGGAACCCGGGCTGAAGCTGACCGAGGCGGGGCGGCGTACCGTGGCCGAGGGAGAGGTGGCGGAGACGGATCCCCAGCTCGTCCGGGTGTTCCAGGATCCGGCCACCGGGATGCTGCTGCCTCGTATTCTGGTCGCCGATCCGGTACGAGCCGATGTGCGGGAGCATCGCGGCCGCTGGGTCACCATTCAGTTCGGCACCGCCGGTGCCTCCCGAGAGGTCGGCGCGCTGACGCTTCGGGCCGGCGGTTCCTCGTTGCGCCCGTCGGAGCGAGATGTGCTGGAAGCCTGCAAAAGCCACGACCTGGCTGCTCGTGGGCTTCGTGGTGGCTCCCGCGGCACGCCCGACGGCGTGGTGGCGGCTCGGCGGATCGGCTTCCATGGCACGGCGATCGCCGCCTACGTGGTGTGTTACGTCGTCGAGGACGACGACGGGTCCGGGCGTATGTGGACCGTCGAGGATCCGTTCGCGGTGGGTGACGGGCGCTATTTGGCGGATCTCCTGGTGGCCCGCGCCGAAAGCGACGAGCCTTTGGGCCGGCTGATCGACGGCTTGCTCGGCGGGAGCCGCCGCGACCGGACTGCCACCGCGCGCAGGGTCGACCAGGAGCTCGCCGAGGAGGCCCGCGCCGACGTCGTACGCATGCTCGGCGAGGAGATCCGGGACCACCCGGAGGTGCTGGCTCACCTCGCGGACATCGAGTTGGCGCTTCTCAAGGACACCGCGCGGGAACGCGAGAACGCCGCACGCAATGCGATCCGTGTCTTCGAGTGCATACTTCCCGAGCTCAACGACCGCTTCCCCGCCCGGCTGCCGCCCTCCAGGGAACCAGGAGTACGGGAGCGCGCATTCGTCCTGACCGCCCAGCGCCTGGGCGCCACCTCTGTGCCGCCGGAGATGCGCAGATACTGCAAAGCACCGGCCAACGGGCTGGCCGGAGACATCATCAAGGCGGTCTGGGCGGCCGGAGAGAATCCGCAACATCCGTTCGTCACGTTCATCCGGCGGCGCCCCACACTCCTGGAGGATCTCGACCGGTCACGAATACTGCGCAACAACGCGACCCACGGACCGACCGGTGCCCCGGCCCCGGACGAGCTTGAGCACATCCGGACCCTCGCGTACGAAGCAGCCCGCCACTTGCTCGGTCTGAGCGGTGGCCGATCCACGGACAGCGAGAAGGTGAACTGACGCCATGGGGAAGAGGCAGACGCGATCGCGTCAGAAAGGTAAGGGAGTGGTGTGGCCGGGCCAGCAGGCTGCCGCTTCCCAGCGCAGCGAGACCACCCGTGTGCGTCAGCCGGCTCCTGTGGCGCCCAGAACCACTTCGGGGAGCAACGAAACCGTCGCGCTGCTGACGGAGATACAGCAGGTGGCGAGCGAGGCGCAGGTGGTCCTGGCGGCGGGTGACGAGACCGTCGACACGCACTCCGGCCTAGAACACGCGTGGCAGCTCTACCGCGCTCTCGCCAAGCGCCAGGAAGACGCGGCGAACGCCCTGACGGTACAGGCGGAGCGGCTTCACGCAGAGCGAGAGGAGCTCGCTGCCGCGGCTGCCCGCCAGGCAGAGGACGCGGCTTCGGTGCAGGACGAACGCGCCGCCCTGGCCACGCGCACGGAGCTCCTCGACCGCAGGGAGCGTGATCTTTCCGACCGTGAGCGATCGGCGGAAGCGCAATTCGTCGAACGTCGTCTGGCAGCTGGCCGTGATCTGGAGAGCTGGCTGGCGGAGCAGCGGCAGACGGCCGTGGACGCCCTCGACAGCGAACGCCGGGCCCGGCATGCGAGGTGGACCGAGGAGCAGCGTCGCCTGGCCGAGGCGCAGACGGTCCTGGACCAGAGGGAAAGCGAACTGACCCAGCGCGAGAGGGACCTGCGTTCCGCGCAGCTCCGGCTGGAGGACGAACGCGAGGACATCGTCCACCTCAAAGCCGCGCTCAAGGAACAACAGGCCAGCCGGGCGGAACGGTTCGAGGGCGAGCTGACGAGCCGCACCGGCCAGCTGGTCCAGCAGCTGGAGGAGTACCGGCAGAAGGCGGCTGCCCTGGCCGAGGGCAACGAGCGCCTGGGCGCTCGGCTCAACGAGTACGAAAGCGCTCTGGCGTCCCTGGGCGGCATGACCTTGGAGCAGGTCGTCGAGCGCCTTACCGAACTCCGCGCCGAGAACGCCCGCCTGCTGGAGGAGAGCGCCACGGCGCCGCGGGCGGACGCGCGCATGCTCGAGCAACTGCGGCAGCAAGTCACGCAACTCATCGCCGACAACGAGGAACTGGTGCGGGAGCGCGGAGAATTGGAGTCCGCTCTGCAACGTGACCGTATCGCGGTCAACGAGCGCCAGAACTACCTGGAGATCAACAACTGGTTGAGTGCCGCCAACGGCCAACTGCAACAGCTCCTCAACGAGGAAGCAGCCAAACTCAACGCCACGGCCCAGGCCGGGAAGGACGGTCACGTATTCCCGGCCTGCGCACGCATGGACCGGGAGTTCGGCACACCCCAGCCTTCCGATGCGCCCATGCCGGGCATGCCCGATCTGGTGCGCCAGATGCAGGCGGTCATCCGGCAGAAGGCCGGCCTTTCCTATCGCCTGTCGGACCTGCGCCTGGTCCTGGCGGGCATGGCGATGAGCCGTCTCCATCTGTTCCAGGGCATCAGCGGCATCGGCAAAACCGGCCTGGCCCGGGCGCTGGCCGGCGCCTTCGGCAGTGACACCAGTGTCGCCGTGGTTCCCGTCCAGGCCGGCTGGCGCGATCCGCAGGACCTCATGGGTTACTACAACAGCTTCGACCGGGTCTTCTATGAATCGGAGTTCACCAAAGCCCTGTACCGCGCTCAGTGCCCCGCCTTCAAGAACCGGCCCTTCTTCATCGTCCTGGACGAGATGAACCTCTCCCATCCCGAACAGTACTTCAGCGGAGTGCTGTCGGCCCTCGCCATCAAGGACCGACCCAGACTGGCGCTGACTACAGCGCCGGTCGGAAACCCCGCCGACCTGATCATCGACGGAACGCACCTCGCCATTCCGGAAAACGTCTGGTTCATCGGGACGGCCAACCATGACGAAACGACCGTCGGCTTCGCCGACAAGACCTACGACCGGGCCTTCGTCCTGGAACTGCCCTGGCGGCACCCGGAGCTGCCGGTGACGCCGTGCGCACCGGCGCAGCCCCTCGGACTCGGACGTATCAGCCAGGCTTTCGGCGAAGCGCAGGCCACCTACGGCACACAGGCCGACGGCATCATCGAATTTCTCGACACCCTCTGGCGCAGTCGCTTCGCGGATGAGCTGCGCATCGGCTGGGGTAACCGGCTCGAGCTACAGATCAAGGAGTTCGCACCCGTCGTGGTCGCCGCCGGAGGCAGCCCGGGTGAAGCGCTGGACCATCTGCTGGCCACACGCATCCTGCGCTCCGTCCGAGGGCGGTACGACATCCATGCTGACACCCTCGACACACTGCGCACCGACCTTGTCGAAAGCCTGACACGCTTCGACAGCGCTCACGAGCCGACGGCGACACAACGACTGCTGGACGACGAGATCCGCTCGCGCGGTCGGCGATGAGCCGGGAAGCGGCCGAGCCGGAGCTCGGCTCTCTCCTCGTCCGCCATCTCCTTGCGGTGTCTGCCCGTCTCGCCGAGGAGGCCACTACGCTCGACGACTGGCTGGCCATGCCGCCGATCATCCTCGACGTCACCGATGAGACGGAAGCCCTGACAGTGGAGGACGTCTTCGAGCGGGAGTCCGGTGCGCTGCGCACGGTATGCCACCGCCCGTACACGCGCCTGCGTACGGTGGAGGAAGTCCTGCCGACGTCCCAGGTGCGCTCGATCGCAGCAGGCGCGACGGCACGTCTGGCCGCCCGCCCCGAGGACTGGGCCTCGCATACGCTCGCCGGTGTCCGGCCCAGCCGTCTGCTAGCCCGGCGCAGTGAGGAAAACGCCGACATCTATGAGAACCGGGTCGCAGTCGCCGTCCTCAACGTGATGCGATCGCATCTGCAGAAGCGCATCGCCAAGCTCAGGGACCTGAGCAGGATGGTGGACGACGTACACGGCCTGCTCATGCCCTCGCAGGAAACGTCTTGGCGGGCCCGACGAGACCTGGCCGGACTGCTCAGGAACATCGAGGACTCCGGTCGGCACCAGGCGGCCGCGGAGGTACGCCGACGGGCACTGGAATCGGCCCTCACGACGGTGGAGTTGATGCTGGGCTCGCCGCTGGCGCGCGCGGTCGACCACCGCTCCGCACCGCCGCGCGAACTGCATCCGACGAACCTGCTGAGCAGTGATCCGCACTACCGCAGGGTGGCTCTGCTCTGGCAAGCCTGTACCGCGATCGAGACCCCGCGTCTAGGAGAAACCGAAACGACCCGTCGGCGACAGGAGGTCCTCGGAGCCTTCGAGCGTTTCACCGGCCTCCTTCTGCTGCTCGCCTGCAAGCTGCTCCAGGCCGTCCCGGAAGCCGGCCAGCCGGTTCCTTCCCCCGGCTGCTCCACCCGCTTCCACATGCGAGGCGAGCAGCTGACGGTCACCTGGTCCCAGACTGGCGACTTCGTCCTTCACTGGCGCAAGCGGCGGGTGCTCCGCGTCGTACCGATCACGACCGACCTGTGCACGGCTCCCGACGCCTCCTCGGTCGCTGCGGCGATCACGGAATCCCGCCGTGACTGGCCGAGCGCCGTGTGCGACAACGACCTGATCGTCTATCCCGGGCTGCTTCAAGCACGGCAGGACGCTGAGCCTGACGTCGTCCGGGCCGCCTATCGGATCGGTCGCCGCGACGGCGACGCGCTCGAGCGGCATGTCGACGTCGCTCCTCTGTCCCCTCTGGACATTTTCAGCGTCAGCCGCCTGCTGCGGGCCGTCCAATGGGCGACACTAGGTGCCGACGCGCGCGACTACCCCCACACCGTGCCCGTGCCCGCAGGCGATCGCTCCGCTCTGGCGGGCTGCGGCTGGCTCGAACCCCGGCCCGACGGTGTCGCGGTCGTGCGCGCCCCGAGCCCGGCCGAGTCGGAGCGCCTCCCCGCACTGCTGAAACAGACCCTCAGGCGGCACGGCAGTGGCCGGGCAATCGAGCACGAGAGCCGGCGATTGCGTACTCTGTGTGCGGCGTTGGAAGACGCGGCCGCCAAAACCGAACTGCTCGAAGTGTGCCCGGTGTGCGCCAAGACCGGACCTCAGCGCCAGACGGTCTTCGAGCCTCGTGAGGACGGTCTGTTCGCAGCGTCCTGCACCTCGTGCCATACCCGATGGGAACTCCGTCGCTGCCTGGCCTGTGGCGACACCTTCCCGTTGCTCGATCCGGACGGCCTTGCCGCTACCGGTGCTCCCGAACCCGACCTCGATCGCCGTGCCGGTGGGGTTCTCCTGGCGGTTCCGTGCTGGTCTGCGGAGCGCACCGGCCAGTCCATCTGTCCCGCCTGCGGCACTTGCGCTGAGGCGGGACGAATCACTTCCTGCCCACGCGGCTGTTCGGCCCAGCCACCGCTCTGAACCGGGAAGGTGCGTCTATCCCTCGAACGGGCCGTGGCCCGGAATGCCTCGGCGCAGCACAGGCAGAACACGATCGTCGCGGCGTCCGCTGGACATGTGGTGTCACGTCAGTTCGGTAGAGTGGCCTCACTCTCCGCGCAGAAGCGCCCTCGGGACGGTTGGAGGCAAAGCACTCGCGCTGGACGGCCCCTGCGTCGTCCTCATCACCGACACCTACTACGGCCCACTCGACCGAGCCCGCTGGTCGGCACGGGTATGCGAGACCGTGAACGCTCTGGAAGCCGACCTGGTCTGCCACACTGGCGACATCGCGGACAGCACGGCCGCACGTCGCCGCGCGCAGGCCGCCCCGCTCGGTACCGTGCGCGCGACCCGGGCTCGTGTATACGTCACCGGCAACTACGAGTACTACAG
Source organism: Streptomyces sp. NPDC052701 (assembly GCF_040678355.1). Lineage (NCBI taxonomy): Bacteria > Bacillati > Actinomycetota > Actinomycetes > Kitasatosporales > Streptomycetaceae > Streptomyces > Streptomyces sp. NPDC052701. The sequence continues at coordinate 41,735 of NZ_JBFATO010000039.1, read as the reverse complement.
TCGAGGCACAGGACTGGGTCGATCTGATGGACGAGTTGGGCTGGGAGCCACTGCGCAACCGCCATCTGCTGGTCGAGCGCGGAGGCGACACCATCGTGGTCGCCGGCGTGGACGACGTCACCGCCGAGGCTTCCGAACTGGAAGGCCGCTGCGCCCACCTCGCCGGAGCCTTGAACGGCGCTGACCCCGACCTGCCTGTCCTGCTCGTGGCCTACCAGCCCAAGTTCGTCGACCGGGCGGCAGCCGCCGGCGTCGACCTCCAACTCTCCGGCCACACCTACGGCGGCCAGATCTGGCCCTTCCACCACCTGGTCCGCGTCGACCAACCCGCCCTCGCCGGCCTTAGCCGCCACGGCACCCGCACCCTCCTCTACACCAGCCGCGGCACCGACTTCTGGGGCCCGCCGTTCCGCGTCTTCGCCCCCAGCGAGATCACCCTGCTCGTGCTCCGCTCCCCGCACCTGCCCACCCGGCCGTAGCACTGGGCGGGCCAACACATCCACTTGGAGCAGTGCACGAGTCGAGGGATGCAGCGTCGACAGATGACCAGGCCCCGTCTCGCCGAGGACAAGATCCGGACCATTCCCGGGCCGACGACTCCAACCAGCCATACGTGGCTACGCTTTACGCAGGCCAGCGGCGCATGACGCCTGTACCGCCAGCAGACAAAGAACCTGCTGACCTCAGCATCGAATCGGGCCGCTTCCCACAAGCCTGCATCCAAAGTGCTCGCCGCCTTCGCCATGACGGCTGCTACCACCGGGTTCAACGACTACCGGTAGCTGCTGGTATCTCCGTGAAGGAGCCTGCGCACGCTGTGTCTGGGGTCAGCGGCAAGTAGCGTCGCCACGGCGCTGCTGCGATGATCAGTCCGTTTCTTCACCTCAGTGGCCAGAGTGCGCCGCACTCGGACGTCTGGGTCACGAGCCAGCAGTGACCCGAGCTGGACGGGTGCCTCTGCATGACCTGCCCACAAGATGGCGCTAAGTGATCGCACCGCCCAGTGCGGGTGCGCGGCGAGCAGCAGGGTGTGGGGGGCGACAACCTCCCGCGGCAGGAACTGAAGAGCCTGCGCCAGGCGGTAGCCGCCATCGTCGGCGGGCGCTGGCAGGGCAAGAAGGATTCGCTCACGAACCTGTTCGGCATGCTCCGTGGACCGGGCGACGACTGCCGCCAGCAGGATCCAGTGGGCCCTGATGTCTGTTGATGCCAGGTTGATGCGGAAGCCGCTGAGCTGGTGGTTCATCCCTCCCATCGCCAGATCGGCAGCGTTGGGGCCACTGTCGTGGTCGGCGGCCTCCAAGGCGGTCTCGCAGAGGCCATCGGATGCGGCGCCTTGTGTGAGGCTGGTAGCGATCGAGGCGGCTGCATCGATGCAGTCCGCACGGTCGAGTGCGGCTTCAGGGCCTCTGCCTCGGTCGATCAAGGCACGGATCGCCATGATGCGATCGGGCTCGGGCAGCACGCGAATCTGTGCGGCGTCCCGGCCGACTGCCTCGCCGATGCCGAGGTCGATCCGGCCGGGAGTGTGAGCGCGCGGGGCTGTGAGACGGGCGAGTGCTTGCCTGGCCTGTGCGATTCTCTGGTCGCTCGGCGGATGGCCTTCCGATGTGGCATCGGTCAGGTATGCGAGGGCCTCAGCCGCGACCCAAGATCCGTCAGCGGCCAGCACGGACAGCTGCTCGATACGTCCGTGACCGTACTGGTGCAACAGCTCGCTGGCACGGCGCAGCGCCTTCGTGTCGCCGAGATTTCCGGCGAGCATCGCCAGGATCTGGTCCAGCGCCTTGTCACGAAGATCCGGATGGGTTGTCGCGACCTCGGCAAGGAAAGCGGCATGCGCGTGATCCGTTAGGTGGTAGGTGCCCTTCGGTCGGGGTGCCAGAGGTTCCAGAGCGCTGAGGAGTTGCGCGGCGCGAGGCAGATCTAGGCGTCCCGCAAGAGCGGCAAGCAGATCGTGCGCTGCGAGGTAGGGAGAAGGGTTGCCTGCGGGGAAGCGAGTCGCGCTCACGTCCTCGGCGGTAACGACGACCAGAGCCGCGTCTGCGACCTCGTTGACGAGTGAATCGGGAAGCAGGTCAGCTTGTTCCCCCAGGAGTCGGAATACTGTCACTTTCTCCCAGTATGGCCCAGAATCGAGCCGATGGGTGACATCCGCGAAATGCTCTGCGGCAGCTTTGGCCACGTTCTTGGCGATCTTGGTCTCGCCGACCGTAACAGCGTGGTCGGCTGCCCGGTCGTACTCCCCGGCTTCGAGAAGTGCTTCGGCGAGCCTACGCCGGGCGATGTGCTCGTCGAACCAGCGTCCTGAGGCAGCGCTGAGACGGACCTGCTGACGCAAGGCCAGGGCAGCAGTCCGCAGGTTTTCATCGTGCAGTGCGCCGATGCCTTTGGTCAGCAGATCCCCGGCGCCCAACAGCTTGGATCGACCTGGACGCGCCAGGAGTGCTTTGGCTAGGTCGAGATCGTCGATCGCGGGCAGGGTCATGGCGACCGTTCGCTCGTGCAGAAGTCGCTGGGCATGGACCCACTCGCCCGCGTCGGCGTTGTGGCCGTCCAGGCAGGCTTGTTCCACCGCTTCTTTCCAGAACTCAGCGGCTTCCGGCGAGCCTTCGGTGATGGCCAGGTGGCGTGCGTACCGGGCGAGAATGAGTGCACACAGGATCCGCCGATGCCGCCGTCGGTACGCGGCGTCAACAAGTTCGGTCCACTGGCCGGTCGCGTCAGCCACGGTGAGGCGCAGCCGCACAGCGAGCAGATCATCGGTGTCCGTCACCGCGTCGGCGAGCTGCATCAAGCGCTCGGCGTGTTCGGTGATCCAGACCGTCTCCCTGTCAACCAAGGCGGAAGTTTCGCCGGCCAGCACCGCAAGACGGGCCAGCGAGGTCTCCAGCCCGTCCGGCGCCTGCTGAAGGGGGGCGGGAAGTTTCGGCTCAGGGAAGGGATGCGCCAGCAAGTTCTGGGCGCAGTCCATAACGGTGAAGAGCTGCAGAGCGGTGCCGTGACCCGGCGTGTCCGCGCCCGGGTGCTCTGCGGTCGCAGAGCGCAGGGCCTCGCCCAGCCGGTGGCTGATGCTGCGGACCCCGTCAGTATCGCCGGCGTCGGCGCGCTGCCAGAAGGCGTCACTCAGCAAGGAGGCGGCTTCGTCCAGATCCCCTGCGTTGATCAGTGCGTCGGCTCGACGGCGGGCTACAGACGCGGCATGACCGTCGAATCCGGACCGGGCGAGCAGGACCTCCGCCTCCGCAAGCTTGCCGACTGCGGCACGGTGGTCGTTGGCCTGCGCGAACCGTGCGGCATCCGCAAGCAGATCATCCACGCCAAGAGCCTCGGCTGGCGAACGGCGGGCCGCATCGGCAAGATCGGCCCTGTCCAGCCCGGGTGCCGCGATGACCGGCGGGGCGGGTACAGGCAGGCAGAAACGCTCAGCCGTCTGCTGGCCGAAGAACTGAGTGACAATATCGGGGCGGTTGCGAAGCCTGTCACTCAGCTCGTCCGGCCCCAGTAGGACGATATTCAGATTGGGATAGAACTCATTCAGGTCGCGCAGTTTGACGGTGACCTGGCGTGTGATGTCGCACGGCACACACACCACAAGTTCCTCGACAGGAAACTCACCACTCCCACGCACGGTATGATCTTCTACTGCTGTCTGCAGATCGGCAGGGCCATAGGTTCTGTAACGCTTGCCCTGCCAGCCATGCCAAGTTCCATCCGCTGCACGACCCACAACGTCCAGACCGTCGTCCTTCTGCCCGTGGGTACCGAACAGACGGACATCTCGCAAGCCCTCTACTTCCACGAGCATCCGCGCCAGGAGGCGCTCAAAATCCGCAGGAAGCATCTCGAGGAACGGCAGACGTTCCAGCTTCGGATCCAACGGCACCGCTGTCACCTGGGCCGGTGCCGCATACAAAGGATCATCGAGCGGGATGCTCCTCAAGCCCCCACCCTGCCCGACCGAACCCACGCCCCCGCTGCCTTCACTCATGGACGAAGCGTAACCACAGCCACCGACACCAGCCGGGTAGCTGCCGGAGGTCCGCTAGACCCGGCGGTAGCAGGACTTGCGCCTGCTCTGGGCGCTCGTGATACGGGAGAAAGGGCCCTGCATCAGTGAGGAGCGATAACCGTGCGGTGTGCCCGCCCGCCCCGGGCCCGCTGGAGGGGCACACGGCCCGTTTCGATGACCTGCTGGTCTCGCCGACCCAGTGGCGCAGTCTGTGCGAGTACCTCACCGCCCTGCTGGCACCGCGCGACGGTAACAGGACGCTAACTTGCCTGGCCAGCACCGAGCCGGTGACCGGCTCGGAGGACGCGGATGCGCAGCGGCTGCAGTTCTTCCTGTCGAAGTCCACCTGGAACGACGTCAAGGTCAACAACCGGCGCCTGCAACTGATCGCGCCGACCCGTCCACAGCCCCGCACGATCAGCGTGTGCTGGTCATCGACGACTCTGGGGACCGCAAGGACGGCACCACCACCGGGCGCCTGAGCCCGCTAGGCGGGACCGACAACGGGAACGCCACGGTCACCACGGTATGGACCGACGGGCAGGGTGTACTACCCACTGCATGCACAGCCGTACGTCCCCGCCCATCATTTCGCCCATGGCCGGGCCGACCCAGGCTTCACGCAGCGGCGCCCACCTCCTCCACTCACGTCAACGGTCCGCGGCTTCCAGCTGCGACGGCTGGGCGCACCTCCGGCAGGCACCGCCACAAAGAAGCCGCACCAGAGCTCTTGATGCATTCCTGCTCGGCGATCGGAGACCCAAGCGGCTTTTGACGCACCGCGATTGGGTAGGGCCACCGAAGCCAGGGCGGGAGGTTCCTCGCCCTGGCTGGCCTATTGACGCTGCCCTGTAGCCCACGGAGCGGGCTTGGTCTCACCGACCCATCCATTGGTTCTTGAGAGATCCCGATAGGAACTGCGGTAACCCATGGAGTGCAGTATCAACAGTGCCAGGTAATGGCGGGTGAGTAGCCAGGTGTCGGTGACCAGCCCTTTGATCCGGTATACGGGCTCTTGTTCCTCCTTGGGATGGACGAGACGGTTGCGGACGCGCGTGACGATGTCGGCGCCGTCCACCGGCTGGTTCCCGCTCGCCTGTTGTTCGGCCGCGAACGCCGCGGCCGCAGGCAGACTTTCTGCTTTCACCTTCAGGCTGATCCCGGCGTCCACCAGGACGGTGCGCAGCTTCCTGTGTGCTGGCCATACACGGGTGTTGTTGTACTCGGTTTCGGTAAGTCGACCGGTGAGTTTGAGGCTCTGCCACATCAGATGCTCCAGTCCGGCAGCTCCGATCATGATGCGCTGTTCGACGAAGCCGCGGTCGGCAAGGGCGGTGATCGCATACTGCATCTGCAGGCGTAGCGACTGTTCCCTGCGGCGATCGCGGAAGGCAGGCAGGAGACAGGCCAGCAGGTCTCCCAGGGCAACCTGGTCCTCGGGATACCACCAGCCGGAGCTGACGCTGCGTGCGGGGTCGCAGAGCATCGGTCCCCACTCTCCCCACACACCCTCTCCCTGATCGTCCTGGCCTACAGGCAGAGCGGGGGCGACCCACCGGCCTAGCGCGAATGAGAGCCCGACATGCAGGGCACCGAGGACAGGTTTGACCTCAGCGGCCGTAAACGCGGTTCCGTTCAGCCGACGGATCTCCATCACGTGTGTCATGACGTAGACGTCGACTTGACGCGCGTTAGAAAGCACGGATTTGTGATCGGGGCGGACATCGAGCGTGATCCTCCACCCGTCCACCTGGTAAACACTGCGCCCCGCCGGCACACATTGCGGCGCTCCCTCAGAGGTGTGGGACGACAGGTGGGCGGAGCCGTGCCATCTGGGGAGGTTGAACCAGTGGGCGACGACCCGGCTGAGTGCAGCAGTGGGGTCCCCGAAGGAGGTACCGTTAGACCAGCCGCTTACGGCACTCGTGCTGAATACCGGGAGTTCGATGCCGCGATCACTCAGGCGCAGTGTGTCCGTGTCCAGGCGGAAAGGGTCGTGCTCCTCGGTACGCAGCCTCCAGGAGATGCCCGGTTTTGGGGAACAGTCGTACTGGACCACGCCGGGCACTTTCAACTCTCCTGCTCCGCCCACCGGCCCCTCGTAAAGGGTGATCGAAACGCCCGGGTCATTGAAGGGATATACCGGCGACAGTGGCAGATCGGCGTCGGGCCAAGTGGATGAGGTAGACATGCGCCGCACCCTAGACGCTGCCACCGACAACGACGGATCCACACGAACCTCAGCTCACGCCCGGCATGAAGGTGTCGGCAGGCTCCCTAAGCCAGCCCCGGACAGGCTTCACTGCGGCCTCAGCCGCGTCCCACAGCCCGGCGTCCAAAACCCGCGCTGCCTTGGTGATGCTCCCCGGCATCAGGTGCCGGTAGGTGCGGTACGTCTCCTCGATCGACTTGTGCCCCATCCACTCCGCCACGTCGGTGATCGGGATGCCACTACCCAACGCGTTGGAGGCGAAGTAGTGCCGGAAGCCGTACATCCCCATCCCGTCCACGACAGGCAGCTTCTCGAAGAGTCCGCGGACGCGCCGGCGTTCCATCGGCTCCGTGTAGTACCCGCTCGGTCCCCGCAGCAGATACCCCTCCTTCGTCGTGCCATGTTTCGCCTCATGGCGTTCGATCGCCTCCCGTACCGAGCGGGGCAGCGGCGCCTCCCGGAACTCCCCCGCCTTGCGATGCTTCAGCTTCGCCGGCCGGTGCGTATTGGAGTGGATCTGCTCGTGCACCCGATACACGTCGTCCGCCACTACGTTGTTGACGTTCACGGCCCGCGCTTCGCCGTTACGCAATCCGCACCCCGCCATCATCACGATCTCCAGCGCAAGGTCATCCTTCGCGACAGCCAGAGCCTGCTTCAGATAGGCCAGGTCCGGAATGACCACCCTTTGGCGCACGTACTCCGGCTCCTGCACTCCCTTGACCGGGTTATCCGCCATCGCTCCCTTGTCGTAGGCATCCCGCAGAATTGCCTTGAGCGTGCGCAGGATGTTGACCTGATTGCCCCGGCCGACACCGTCGGCCTCCAACTCATCCAGGAAACGCTCCACCACGATGGGAGTTACGGATATTAGCTTCCGTGACCCCAGGCGCGGAACGATATGGACGTTGATGGAGCTGCTGACGTGCTCGCCCGTGGAGTATGCGGTCATCCTGCGCTGGCGGGGCAGCCACTGCTTCGCGTATTCCGCGACCGTCTTCTGCCCCAGCTCCCGGCGCGCTTCCGCGACGGACGGCGCCGTGCGCTTCTTCTCCGCATAGATCTGCGTGAGGCGTTCGATCGCGTCATCTTGCGTGTCGAACCCGCCCTCCTCGACCTGCTTCCCCAGACCGTTGCGGAAACGGATCGTGTACGGGTGCGGGCACCGGGTCGGCCGGGCACAGCTGCAGTCCTTGAAGAACGACCCCATACCGCGGGCAAGTTGACGAGCCACGTGACGCACCTTCCGAGCGGGAGCCGGGCATCTGCGCCCAGGCACCGCGCCGTGGCGGTCACCAGGTCAGCAAGCCAGGACGCCCTCGCACCCGATGCTGACCATTTGCTGACCTGAGCGGCCCCGCTACGCCTCTGACCTGCGCAAATGCCCAGATGCTAGATCTTGGACTTGAACATGGTGCGCAGCATGTTTGACTCCTGGAAGACGGCTCCCTGCCTGCTTTCTGCAGGTCAAGGGCGTTCTTCACTGTACATCGGCGTGTCTTCGGCTGGAAGACTTTCCACGACATCGTGCGCCGTGGCGAGCGGGCTTCTCACCTGCGCGATCTGCGCAATCTGCGCGAATCAAGCTGTCGCGAAGCCGTCGGCCAGGAGGATGTACGGAAGGCCGTCCCGGTCCGATGCTGACGGGATGCCGACTTATCCGATGAGTCATCAGGTAAGTCGAGGGATCCAGAGCAAGTCGCTGACCGAGGTCGGCGGCGGTGAGGTGGAGGACGGGCCTTGACCCTGGATCTTGGACATCGGCGGCATCGGCAGCGCACCCCTGCCCGTCGGCGCCTCCCTCGCCGTCGACGAAGCCGGCCACGTCGTCGGCAGCATCTCCGGCGGCTGCGTCGAAGCAGCCGTCCACGACGTGTGCCGCCAGGTCCTGCACGATCGAGGCAGCACCCAGCGGGCCCGGTTCGGGTACTCCGACGACGGTGCCCTCACGATCGGTTTGACCTGCGGCGGCGAACTCGACGCCTTCGTCCGGCGCAACGCCCCCGCCGCCCGGCCGCGCCTAGCCATGGCGCTCGACCTGGCCGCACCCACGGCATCCGCGACTTCGAGTCGGCGCAGGCTCAGTGCACGACATAGCTGGTGCGCGTACTGGATGCGCACGAACGACGCCATCGTGCGCATCGGATACGCGCGGTGCTTCGCATCGTGTCCGCTACGGGCTCGTGGCGGGAGTGCTCCGGCGGGTCGGTGACCGTGCTCCCGACGGCCCCGCCCGTGTTCGGACCGAGCGGGAGCTGCCCGGAGACCTGCAGGACGGGGCCCTTGCTGATGCCTTGGGACAGCGGGGCCGCGAGGGCGGGCGCGTTCCCGGTGGTGATGACGGTCCTGGTCATGGTGTGTCTTGGGAACGGTGGCCGGCCGGAGGGTCGGCGCCAGGCCTGCCGTTCCCGGCCGCGCGGGTCGTCGGCCTGGGTCCACTCGGCGTCGATGCGCATGGTGGCCCGGCGCTCGTCGTCGTACGGGTCCCAGCCGGGGCTGCCGGTCCCGGCGAACCGGACCCACGTCCCGTGCACACGGGCGGCGAGATCCGCGGGGGGCTCGTCAGGGCCGAGCAGGGCGGTGGGGCCGTGCACCTGCGGAAGGTGGGCGACATCGAAGACGAACGGCAGCTCGACCGCGTGGGCGGCGCCGAGCTCTCCGTCCAAGGCGTGCGAGCGCCAGGCGAACTCGTAGGCGTAGGTGACGGATTCGGGGTGGGCGGCATGCGCGTCGGCCAAGGCCCAGCTGCCTGCGCCGAACAGCGCGTCGCCCATGATGGCGGAGCGCAGCTCGCCGAAGGACGCCTTGGGGCGTGTCCTGCGGTACGTCTCGACGAGTCGCGCCGGTTCCGGGTGCGAACGCGCCGCCGCGTCGTCGACGTCACCGGCGGTCGAGGTGGCGTACTTGCCCACCGGGACCAGGTAGAGGTTTCCCTCCTCGGTGTTGGTCCCGATGAGCAGGTCGACGCCGACGCTCGATCCCGCGGCCACGGATGCAGCGGGCTGCGTGTCGAGGACCAGGCTGAAGGGGCTGAGTCCGAGCAGCGGATCGTGGTGCGACCCGGTCCGCAGGTCGATGCCCGCGAGCCCGGAGGCGGCCTCGACCAGGCGCTCGTCGGAGATCTCCGCGAAGGCGTCGGCATGAGGCTCGATGCCCAGGGCCTCGGCCGCCGCCCGGGTGACGCGGGCGGCCTGCTCGGTGGTGAACGCCCCCAGGCCGCTGCCGCTCTGGACGATCGCCCGGCGGAAGAGGCCGGCGGCTTCCGGGGCGGCGAGGACGCCGCCGACGATGGTCGCCCCGGCCGACTGGCCGAAGAGGGTGACGTTGTGCGGGTCACCGCCGAAGGCCGCGGCGTTCTCCCGCACCCAGCGCAGCGCGGCGACGACGTCGAGCAGGCCGCGGTTGGCGGGCGCGCCGGGGATGTCGAGGAACCCGGCGATGCCGAGCCGGTAGTTGAGGGTGACGAGGACGACGCCGTCGCGGGCGAAGGCGGAGCCGTCGTACAGCACGGACCGCGTCGATCCGGCGACGAATCCGCCGCCGTGGACGAACACCATGACCGGCAGGTCGCCGTCCGCGCCGGCGGGCGTCCAGACGTTGACGGTGAGGTAGTCCTCGCCGCGGCTCCAACCGGTGCCGAAGTAGGGGGACATGTCGACGCTGCCGAGCTCGCGCCCGGACTGCGGCGCGTTGGGTCCCGGCACGGTGGCGTCCCGTACGCCGTCCCACGGCTCGTGCGGCCGGGGCGGCGCGAACCGGCCGCCGCCGCGGGGCGGGGCGGCGTAGGGGATGTTGAGGAAAACGGCCGTGTCGCCCTGGAGCAGGCCGCGGACGGCTCCCTGCGCCGTGGTCACGACGGGGTCGGGGTGCTGGCTCATGTCTCGTGCCTTTCCGCAGGACTCAGGCCTGCTCGCGGTACGGGGCGAAGGGAGCCCAGCCCTTGATGGCGAACTTGCCTCCCTCGCGTGCCACTTCGGCGGCGCCGTGGCCGCCCAGGTGCGCGGGGATCACGAGTGCGTTGTTGTCGGCCGCCCAGCCCAGCACCTTGCGGCGGGTGGCGCGGGCGCCCGCGGGGTCCTCGCAGAAGCAGCTGTTGAGGTCGGGCTCGAGGATCTGCACGGGGCTGTGCAGCATGTCGCCGACGAACACCGCGCGGTCCGTCCCGGAGGTGAGGGTCAGTACGGAGGAGCCGGGGGTGTGTCCGGGAGCCGGGTCGAGGCGGAGGTCGGCGTCGATGCGGTGGCTGTTCTCCCACAGCAGCGTCTGGCCGGCCCGGTGCACCGGGGCCACGCTGTCCTCGAAGACGTTCTGGTTGCCGCGGCCGAGCAGTGGCTTGTGGTCGTTCTCGGGATTCCAGAAGTCGAAGTCGTCCTTCGGCATCAGATAGGTGGCGTTGGGGAAAGTGGGTACCCACTGCCGGCCGTCCAGGTATGTGTTCCAGCCGACGTGATCGACGTGGAGATGTGTGTTGATCACGATGTCCACGTCCTCGGGCTCGACGCCGGCGCGCGCGAGATCGGCCAGGAAGCCTGTTTCGAGGCGGTTCCAGACCGGCGCGTACGGGCGGTCCTTGTGGTTGCCCACGCCGGTGTCGACGAGGATGGTCCTGCCTCCGCTGCGCAGCAGCCAGGTCTGGATCGCGGAATGGACGATATTGGTGTCGGGGTCGAGGAAATGCGGGGCCAGCCAGGAGGCGCCGTCGTTCCACACTTCCTTCGGACTTCCGGGGAAGAAGGTGTCGGGCGTCATGTCGACGGAACCGAAGTACTCCCATACCCGCGTGACGGTGACATTGCCGAGCGTGATCTCTTCCATGGGGCGTCCCTGGGGATGCGGAGGATTTTCCGGAACCGTACGAGCGGCCTCGGCGCGCGCGGTATCCGTCACGTGACTGCACCTGTGCGCACGGCCCGGGCACAGGGCCGGGCCGCTTGTAGCCTGGACGGCCAGGGCAGGGCGACTCCGATCGAAAGCCGCGGTTCCGGGAGACTGACGTGGGCGGGCACACAGGCGGCCGCGGTGCGGTCATGGGGCCGGGGCCGGATCCGGGGGAGCCGATCGTCGGCCGGGACGCGGAATGGGCGCGCCTCACTCGTGCGGTGGACTCGGTGTCGGCCGACAAGGTGCTGATGCTGGTCGGTGACGTGGGCACCGGGAAGAGCGCACTGCTGGAGCGCGCGGCGCGCCGGGCCGAGGCCGGCGGTGCCCGGGTGCTGCGTGCCGTGGGAAGCGAGTCGGAGTCGAGCCTGGCGTTCTCCGGGCTGCATCAGTTGCTGCGGCCGGTGCCGGCCGAGGTGGACGGACTGCCGGAAAGGCAGCGCGCCGCGATGCGGGACGCCTTCGGCGCGGGGTCGGCCACGTCGGGACCCGATCTCATGCTGGTCGGGGTCGCCGTCCTGAGCCTGCTGTCAGGTCTGGGCGACCGCCATCGGGTGCTCGTGGTGCTGGACGACGCGCAGTGGCTCGACCGTGCTTCCCTGGACGCGCTGTCCTTCGCCGCCAGACGGCTGGAAGGTGAACCGGTCACGATGCTGATCGGGGTTCGTGACGGTGATCACCTTCCGGGATTCGACCGTCATGTGCCGGCGCTCACCCTGGGACCGCTCGGCAGCGCTGCGGCCGGTCGGCTGCTGGACCTGCAGCCGAAGAGCCCCACCGGGCGCACCAGGTCGCGGATCCTCGACCAGGCGGGCGGCAACCCGCTGGCGCTGGTGGAACTGACGAGGACGGCCGCGGCGCAGAAGACGGCCGCGGGGCTGCCGTCCGCAGGTCCGCTTCCGCTCACCGATCGCCTGGAGAGGATCTTCGCCGCCCGCCTGGAGGGTCTCCCCGCCTCCACCACGCGGGCTCTGCTGCTCCTGGCCGCCATGGACAGCGCCGACTGCGCGATCGCCGTCTCGGCGGGGCTGCCGCGCGCCGAGGACGCGGTCTGGCTGCCGGCCGGGCGGGCCGGGCTGGTCCGGCGGACCGGCCGGCATGTCCGGTTCCGCCACCCACTGGTCCGCTCCGCCGTGTATCACGCCGCGTCCTTGGGAGCCCAGCGCGAGGCTCATCTCGCGCTCGCCGGGATGCTGCGGGACGAACCGGACCGGCGTGCCTGGCATCTCGCCGCCGCCTGCCCGCACCCGGACGCGGCTGTGTCGGCGGAGCTGGAACGGACCGCCGGCCGGGCCCGCCGCCGCGGCGGCCACGCAGCGGCGGCCCAGGCCCTGCAGCGCGCCGCGGAGCTCGCGCCGCGGCGCGAGGACAGTGCCCGGCTGCTGGTCGAAGCCGCCGCGGCGGCCGTGTTCACCGGAGACATCGCCTGGGTCGAGGAACTGACCGCCGCGGCACGCGCGCGGACGGACGACCCGTCGCTGCTGGCGTCCGCCGCCGTGCAGGCCGGACGGCTGGCGGTCCTGACCGTGCGTCACAGCGTGGTCTTCTCCCGGCTGGCCGACGCGGCCGCGAAGTGGGCGGTCTCCCGGCCCGCGGCCGGGCTGGACCTCGTGGCCGGCGCCGCCGTGGTCCGCTTCTACTCCGGGGAGGACACCCAGCGCCACCGCATCCAGGACATCCTGCGGCGCCTTCCCGAGAACGCCTCGCACACGGGCTTGCGCACCTGGGTGAGGGCCGTGTCGGACCCCTTCGACAACCGGGCCCAACTCCTCTCCTCACTGCCGCAGTTGGTTGCCGAGGCGGAAGGCCGGCCGGAGCGGCTCACCGCCGTCGGGATCATGGCGTGGCTCCTGGACGAGACCGCGCAGGCCGTCCGCGTCTTCGACGAGGCCTTCGACCACTGGCAGGTGCAGGGAGCGCTGCCCGAGGGGCTGGGCGGCGCAGTCGCCTGGGCCTATGTAGAGCGAGGACGGTGGGAACAGGCCCGTGAGGCCTGCGTCCGCGCCACCGCGGTCGGCCGGGCGGCCGGCCTCGACCACGCCGTGGCCTGTGCGGCCACCGTGGACGCCACCCTGTCGGCCTTCCAGGGCGATGTCTCCGCGGCCCGGGTCCGGGCCGAGGAGGCGCTCGCCCTGATCGATCCGCTGGAAAGCCGCTCGGTCGCCGTCTACGCCCGTCGTGCGCTCGGTGCCGCGGCAGCCGCAGAAGGCGCCTACGAGAGCGCGTACGGCCGACTCCGCGCGGTCTTCACGGCGGACGGCGCACCCGTGCACTACCACGCCTCCTACCCGGCCCTCGCGGATCTGGCGGCCGCCGCTGTGCGCTGCGGCCGCCACGAGGAGGCCGCCCTGGTCGTCGAGCGCTCGGCAACCGCGCTGGCGGACAACGCTTCACCCCGTCTGCGTGCGCTGATCAGCCGAGCCCGTGGCCTTCTGGCGGACCCCGGGGACGCCGAAGCGCACTTCCGGGCGGCTCTGGCGGATCCGGTACTGGAGTACTGGCCCTTCGAACGCGCACAGACCCTGCTCGACCTCGCCGAGTGGCTGCGGCGCCGTCGGCGCATCGCACAGGCGCGTGGGCCGCTCACCGAAGCCCTGGAGATCTTCCGTCGTCTGAGCGCGCGCCCGTGGATCGAGCGTGCCCGGGCCGAATCGCGCGCCGCCGGCCTCGACGTCACGGATGCGGCCCCCGACGCGCTCGCCGGACTCTCCCCGCAACAGCAGCAGATCGTCCGGCTCGCTGCCCGCGGGCTGACCAACCGGGAGATCGGCGAGAAGCTCTTCCTCTCCCCGCGCACGGTCGGCTCGCACCTCTACCGCAGCTTCCCCAAGCTGGGCATCACCGCCCGTTCCCAGCTGCGCGACCTCGTCGAGGGGTCCCTCGCGACGGCGGCCCACCGGGAATAGGGACGCACCCGGCCATGGGAGCAGTCACCTGACGCACACCGCGCCATCCCGCCGGACGGGACCGGCCACAAGGGCGGGGCAGCGGGCAACCCGCGAGGTGGCCCCTTCGCCCTGGTGAACCGATGCCCCCCGCGTGTCCCCGCACGGCGGCCGCGGCGCCCTGGAGGCAGGCCCTGCGCGGGAAGGCGGTACCGGGTGCGGTTGCGGATCCCCCTCGGCACGGACCGGGTCCGTGCGGCCGGTCCGTCACGCGCGGGACCACTTCTGGTTGGCCTGGCCGTTGCACGTCCACAGGACCAGGGGGGTCCCGTTGGCGGTTTCGGCCCCGTTGACGTCGAGGCACAGCCCGGCGTGGACGTTGCGGATCGACCCGTCGGCGCCGACCGTCCATCTCTGGTTGGCCTGGCCGTTGCAGGGCCAGGTGACGACCCGGGTGCCGTTGGTGGCGCCCTGGTCGTAGGCGTCCAGGCACTTGTCGCCGTAGACACGGATCTCGCCGCCCGCCCAGGTGGTCCACAACTGGTTGGCGGCCGTGTGGCAGTCCCAGATCAGAACCCTGGCCCCGGCGGCGGTGGAGGCGTTGTCCACGTCCAGGCAGCGGCCGGACGCGGTGCCGCGCAGCCGCGAGGTGGTGGCGGCCAGCGGGCTGCCGCCGGTCACCCGGAACACGGCCACGCCGTGGGCGGGGACGCTCGCCGAGATCTGCCCGGACGTGCTCGACGTGCCGCCGGTCCACAGGTCTGTGAGGGTGAACGGTCCGCCGGACAGGCCGACTTGCGCGGCCGTCGTGGTGACGTTCGCGGTGCCGCCTCCCCGGTTGAACAGCCCCACCGCGACCGAACCGTCCGACAGGGGCTTGGCGAACACCTCGGTGGCGCCGTCGTCGCGCACCCTGCGCCCTCCCGCCCCCAGCGGATCCTGGTTCACCGCCAGCAGGCGGGGGTTGCGCAGGATGGCGCTCACGTCGGCGGACATGGTGCGGATGTCGTTGCCGGCCATGAGCGGGGCACCCAGCAGCGCCCACAGGGCGAAGTGGGAGCGGGACTCGGTCAGTGACAGGCCGGGACGGCCGACGACGAGCATGTCGGGGTCGTTCCAGTGCCCGGGGCCCGCCTGCGCCGCCAGCGGCGCGGTGATGTCGAGGACGTTGCCGACGCCCATCGGATAGCTGTTGGTGTTGCCGTTCTGCCAGATGTCGAGCAGGTCCTCGGTCGTCCGCCACAGGTCGGCGATCCCGCCCCAGTCGTACGTGGCGCCGGTGACCGCGTGCAGGCTGTTGGGGTTGATGCTGTAGACGATCGGCCGGCCGGTGGAACGCAGGGCGTCGCGCATGAGCGTGAACCGCGCGACCTGCTCGTCACGGGTACCGCTGGGGGAGCACCAGTCGTACTTGAGGTAGTCGACGCCCCACGAGGCGAACGTGGCGGCGTCCTGGGCCTCGTGGCCCTTGCTGCCCGTGGCTCCCGGGTAACTCCCCACGGCCTGCGCGCAGGTGCGCTCGCCCGGTGCCTGGTAGATGCCGAACTTCAGCCCTTTGCCGTGGATGTAGTCCCCGAGCGCCTTCATCCCGCTCGGGAACTTGGCCGGATGGGCCCGCAGGTTGCCCGACGCGTCGCGCTGCGGATCGAACCAGCAGTCGTCGACCACCACGTACCGGTAGCCGGCGTCCCGCATGCCCGAGGACACCATCGCGTCGGCGGCCTGGCGAACCTGGGCCTCGGTGATCCCGCACCCGAAGCTGTTCCAGCTGTTCCACCCCAGCGGTGGGGTGGGTGCCGGGCTGTCCGGCGCGGCCGAGGCGGTGGAGTGGGAGGAGGCCGTCACGGACGCGGTGATCGTCAGCGCGGCGGCCGCGAGGAGGCGGAGCATCCGTCCGCCTGATCGTCTGGGCACCAGGGGCTCCTTTTCCCGGAGACCGGAGGGAAGCGGGTCCGAAATTTCGAATGACATTCGGAAACTTGGACCTCACGGATCATCAGAGAGGCGGCCGAACATGTCAACAGCGCTCACCGAACCAGTCCGGCACCCGCGTCGCCTCGGACTCCAGCTCCGACGCTTTCGCCGCAACTCGCGAATCATGCGAGGAGTATTGACGAGGCCCACCCGCCCTCTATCATCCAGGTTGCCCGACAGTTCGATCCGCGTTCGACACTCCGAACGTTCGGGGCACCTCCGAGAGCACCAACCACGACGGCCGAGCCGCAAGGAGTCACGCCCCGCATGGATATGTCATGGACTCATCAACATTTGGCCCGTCGCTCCGCGCCGGCGGCCGCCACCGGCGTGGCAGCCGGCGCCGCCCTTCCTGCGGCCGGGCCCTCCCGCGCAGCAGCCGCGCAGTACACGGACCCGGTGATCCGGCAGGACTTCGCGGACATCGCTGTACCAGGGCGTGAACCCCAGCGCGAGCGGCGACTACGACCTCCTCCCGTGGCGGCTCGGCCTCCTCACCCGGACCGACCCGACCTGCCGACCTGCTGCGGGCCCCCGGCTCCGCGCCGAGGGCCCGCCCCTCCCGATCTGCGGGCCGACGGCCGACGGCGCCGTACCACCCGGGGAGCCGAACCGGCCGGTGACGCCCGCTTCGTGGCCCCCCGCGATGGGCGAGCGCTTCCCGTAGGAGCGCTCCCAGGAGGCACACCGCACTTCTTCAGCGCGTCGCGCGCCCGGGACGAGAGCGCACGACGCACCCCTGCCAGGAAACCGAGGTGGATTCATGCGCCGCACACTCCGCACCCTGCTGTCCTCGCTCGTCGCTCTGCCGCTGGCGCTCGCCGTGGCACCGTCCGCACACGCGGCCGACCCGACCACCATGACCAACGGGTTCTACGTGGACCCCGACTCGAGCGCGAGGAGGTGGGTCGCCGCCAATCCCGGCGACGGCCGGGCACCGGCGGTCGACGCCTCCATCGCCAATACCCCGACGGCCCGCTGGTTCGGCTCCTGGAGCGGCGCCATCGGCACCGCCACAGGCGCGTACGTGGGGGCGGCGGACTCCAGGGACAAGCTGCCCGTCCTCGTCGCCTACAACATCTACAACCGTGACTACTGCGGCGGGCACTCCGCGGGCGGAGCCGCCTCGCCGTCCGCCTACGCGAGCTGGATCGGGCAGTTCGCCGGCGGGATCGGCGACCGTCCGGCCGTCGTCGTCCTCGAACCGGACTCCCTCGGCGACTACGGCTGCATGACCCAGGCCCAGATCGACGAACGCGAGGCGATGCTCACCGGCGCCCTCGCCGAGTTCGGCCGTCGGGCCCCCAACACCTGGGTCTACCTCGACGCCGGCAACCCGGGCTGGGCCAATGCGGCGACCCTGGCCCGGCGCCTCCACGAAGCCGGCCTCCGGCAGGCCCACGGCTTCTCCCTCAACGTCTCCAACTACTTCACCACCGCCGAGAACACCGCCTACGGCAACGCCGTCAACAGTGAACTGAGCGCCCGCTACGGCTACACCAAGCCGTTCGTCGTGGACACCAGCCGCAACGGCAACGGCTCCAACGGCCAGTGGTGCAACCCCTCGGGCCGCCGCATAGGCACTCCCACCCGGCTGGGCGGGGGCGCCGAGATGCTGCTGTGGATCAAGGTCCCGGGCGAGTCCGACGGCAACTGCGGCGTCGGTGCGGGCTCCTCGGCCGGCCAGTTCCTCCCCGAGGTCGCCTACAAGATGATCTACGGCTACTGACGCCGGACTCCTGTGGCCCGGCCCATCCCTGCCCCGCGACCGGGCCACAGGCACCGTCCGCCCTGCCCCGTGCGGGTCCACCGCTCACGGCCTTCGGCACAGGCGGTCGACGTGTCCGGCGCGGACACCGGCAACGGCGCGGCCGTCCAGCAGTGGACCCGCACGCAGGCAGCAACCACTACCTGCTCACCCAGACCGACTCCACCTGCTGACCGAACCGTCGCCGGTGAACCACGCGGCCGCCGGTGGACCCGACGCCGGCGGGCGCGACACCTGTCAGGGAGGGAGCGGCGGTGGCGACGAGCCGTTTCGGGCGCGTACCCGGGTCGCGGTCGGAGCAGGCGCGGCCAGGCAGCCCGGCGAGGGCACCGCAGCCCCTGTGCCGGGAGCATCGGCCGGGGTGACGTGCGGCAGGAGGATCCCGGACGGCGCTCCAGCGGGCCTCCGGGCCGGCGTGGTGCACGCGGCCGGTGAGGGCGGGCGGGAAACGCACTCCGCCGGGGGCGCGAGGAGGGGGCGGGGCCGTCGTGGCACCGTCCGGCTCACAGGCCGTGTTCGTCCATCAGGCGCATCAGGTTCCGTTTCCGCCTCTGGGCCGTGCGCAGGGCGGTCGTGTAGGCGGTGAACTCCTCCGCTGTCCCCAGGCGGGCGTGGCAGTCCCGGATGCTCAGCAGCAGGCTGACGAGCTGCTCGTAGGCCGCGTTGCCGGTCTGCTCGGTCAGTGGTTCGATCAGACGCAGGTAGACGCCGAGGGCGTCGGCGGGGCGGGCGGCCCGCCGCTGGTCGGCGAGGGCGAGCCACTGCCGGTCGTCGGCGCCGGTGTCGGTGGCGGCCCGCCAGGCGGCGTCGGCGTCCTTGTCGTCGAGCAGGGCGTCGACCAGGACGGGGCCGTCGTGCCGGCCCGGTTGCCGTCGCCCCGCGTCGGCGCGCAGCAGGGTCAGGGCGCCCTCGCGCTCGGCCGGCCAGCAGTCCGCGGCCCGGGCGGCGGCCCGCAGCTGCCGGTACGCGAGCAGGGTCCGCCGGGAGCCGAAGTGGTCCCGGCGCAGGGCGACGGCGTCGGCGAGCCGGCCCGCCCGCGCGTAGCGGTCGCACAGGTAGTCGACGAGGGCGGTGTCGACGGCGGAGAGTTCCCGGGCCTCCCGGATGCCGCGTTCCGCCCAGCGCAGAGCCTCCTCGGGGCGCCGGGCGGCATCCAGCTCCCGGGCGACGACCAGGTGCGTGTGGCCGTTCGGTGCGAGGTCGGCCGCGTGTACGGCGATCACCGTGTCGACGTCGTCTCCCGCCTTGGCCAGACGCTCCAGCAGGTGCTTCTCGGCCCAGCCGCGGCGGTTGCCCCGCCACGCCCCGACCGCCAGCTTCCGCAGGACGGCCATCCCCTCTTCGCCGAGGACGTCCTGGTAGTCGAGCGGATCGATGTCGGTGAGGCCGTCGTCCGGCTCGCCGAGCACATGGCCGGCCAGCCAGTGCGCGAGCTCCCCGGGGTCGGGGCGTGCCGCACGGCAGGCGTCGAGGTGGGCGTCGGCGAGGCCGGCGTCCACGTGCCCCAGCCGGCCGTCGGAGTCGTCGACGCTCTGCGCCGCCCGGGCCAGCAGCTTCATCGCCTCCCGCGCGAGGACGACCGCGTCCGCGGCCCGGCCGGAGGCGGTGAGCGCGCGGATCGCGGACACCGCCTGCGCGGCCTGGTCGGCGTAGGCGCGGGCATCGGCGTACTCGACGTACCCGTACCGCGCGAACGGGCCGGTGTCGAGCAGTTCACGGATACGCGCCCGGACCTCGGCGAGATCCCCACGGGTGCTCGCGGCCCGCAGTTCCAGGCGGCGCCGCAGCCGCCGGTCCTCGCCGATCTGTTCCCGCAGCAGGGCGAGCAGTTCGTCCCGGGAGAGGGCGGACAGCCATTCGTCGAGCTGGTGTGCGCGGTCCTGGGCCGCCTTCCGCCGCCCCGGCAGGCTCTCCCGCCGGGCGAGCACCGTCAGGCCGAGGGCGACCAGGTGCTTGCAGAAGTTGCCCTCCATGCCGTACGGGCAGTCGCACTCGCCGGACAGGCCGCCGGGCCCGCCGAAGGCCAGTTCCACCTCGTAGCGTTCCGTCCCGTGGACGCTCGCGGTCACCCGGCCGTCATCGACCTCGATCCCGGACACCGCGTCCAGGTAGCCGAGTCCGCGCTCGTAGGAACGGGGACCGGCCAGCGCCTTGAGGTTCTCCTCGGTGAGGTCGGTGAGGCCGCGCATGGTTCTTTCCGTCCTGACGGGGGCGTGCACCTGGTGACGGTCCACCAGCCTAGGAGGGCCGACGGCGCGGACCCACCACTTCGAGCACTCGGCTCTCTCCTCGTCCAAAGGTCCGGCGCCGTCGCGCGTCCGGGTGGAAGAACGTGGACACAGCCGGATGCGGCCGCGCGGCGTACGCGCGGCCGCATCCGGCGGCCCTGGAGGAGTGGGGTGGCAAGAGCCGCGGCTCCATGTTCGACCCGTCGGCCGTGTTCTACATGGACAAGCTGGTCACCGGGCCCGAGGCCGCCGACTTCGACGACATCGACGCGC
>NZ_JBFATO010000039.1:0-21495 GCF_040678355.1 Streptomyces sp. NPDC052701 | reverse complement strand
GCCGGGCCTCGACGCCGCTGCCTGAAGCGGTGGGGTGGCAAGAGCCGCGGCTCTTGCCACCCCACCGCTTCAGGCAGCGGCGTCGAGGCCCGGCCCGGCACCTGTGCGGGGAGGCTCCGCGGGTGGGCGGAGTCTCCCCGCACAGGGTGTCAGGCGTGTCGTCGGGCCCAGAGCGGGGTGACGAGAGCGATGAGGAGGGCGGCGACGCCGATCTGGAAGATGTGGCGGATCCAGTCGATACCGCCGGTGTCCCGCACGCCGAAGGCGGTGGCGAGCGCGTTGCCGACGACGGCTCCGATGATGCCGAAGACGACCGTCAGCCACAACGGGATGGGCTGGCGTCCGGGAAGGACGAGCTTGGCCAGAAGGCCGATGATCAAACCCGCGATGATGGCCCACAGAAACGACACGACCTCTCCTTTCGTTCACTGCACCGAAGTTCGGTACCTCCCCCGCGTGCCCCCGAAGCCGCCGCCGTACGCATGCCGGGGAGCAGGAGAACGAAGAAGGGTTCCGGACCCGCCGCACGGGGTCCGTGATCACGGGCCCGCCGGGTGCGCGCTCCCGGGAAGCCGTCCCGTGCGCGGCGGGAGACCGCCGGGGGCCGCCGAGTCCGGCGTCGGCCGTGCTCCGGCAGGGAGGTGCCGGATGCCGGTGCGCGGGCCCGGCCCGTGGTGTGGAGAGCCCGGCGAGGAGCCCGGCCGTGGTGGGGAGAGCCAGGCGAGGGGCCCGGCCCTCCCCTACGCCCCCGCCTCCGCCATCCCCGCCGCCTCACCCGGCTGCCGTTCGAACCGGGTGCGGTACAGGTCCGCGTACCGGCCGCCCGCGGCCAGCAGTTCCTCGTGCCTTCCGCGTTCCACCACGCGTCCGCCCTCGATCACGAGGATCTGGTCCGCCGTCCGGACGGTGGAGAGCCGGTGGGCGATCACGAGCGCGGTCCTGCCCTCCAGGGCCTCCGCGAGCGCCTCCTGGACGGCCGCCTCGGAGGTGTTGTCCAGGTGGGCGGTCGCCTCGTCGAGGATGACGACCCGCTGGCGGGCCAGCAGCAGGCGGGCGATGGTCACGCGCTGGCGCTCGCCGCCGGAGAGGCGGTAGCCGCGTTCGCCGACCACCGTGTCCAGGCCGTCGGGCAGGGACCGTACGAGGTCGTCGAGGCGGGCGCGGCGCAGGGCGTCCCACAGGTCGGCCTCGGTGGCGTCGGGGCGGGCCAGGAGCAGGTTGGCGCGGACGGTGTCGTGGAAGAGGTGGCCGTCCTGGGTGACCATGCCGAGGGTGTCGCGCAGGGACGCCGCGGTCAGGTCGCGGACGTCCACGCCCCCGATGCGTACGGCGCCCTCGTCGACGTCGTACAGGCGCGGCAGCAACTGCGCGACGGTGGACTTGCCCGCGCCCGAGGAGCCGACGAGGGCGACGGTCTGGCCGGGTTCGGCGCGGAAGGAGATGCCGTGCAGGACCTCGGCGCCGCCCCGGGTGTCCAGGGAGGCGACCTCCTCCAGGGAGGCCAGGGAGACCTTGTCGGCGGACGGGTAGGCGAAGCGGACGTCGTCGAACTCGACGGAGACGGGGCCGTCGGGGACCCGGCGGGCGTCCGGCTTCTCCCGGATGAGCGGCTCCAGGTCGAGCACCTCGAAGACCCGTTCGAAGCTGACCAGCGCGCTCATCACCTCCACGCGCGCCCCGGCGAGCGCGGTCAGCGGGGCGTACAGGCGGGTCAGGAGCAGGGCCAGGGACACCACCGCGCCCGGTTCCAGCGCGCCGCGCAGGGCGAACCAGCCGCCCAGGCCGTAGACCAGGGCCAGCGCGAGGGCGGAGACGAGGGTGAGGGCCGTGATGAACGCCGCCTGGGCCGTGGCCGTGCGGACGCCGATGTCCGCGACCCGGCGGGCGCGCAGCGCGAACTCCGCCGACTCCTCCTGCGGGCGGCCGAACAGCTTGACCAGGGTGGCGCCGGGCGCCGAGAAACGCTCGGTCATCCTCGTGCCCATGGCCGCGTTCAGCTCCGCCGCCTCCCGCTGCATACGGGCCATGCGGCTGCCCATGCGCCGGGCCGGGATCACGAACACCGGCAGCAGCACGAGCGCGAGCAGGGTGATCTGCCAGGACAGGGTGAGCATCACGGCGAGGGTGAGCAGCAGGGTCACCAGGTTGCTGACCACGCCGGACAGGGTGTTGCTGAAGGCCCGCTGCGCGCCGATGACGTCGTTGTTGAGGCGGGAGACGAGCGCTCCCGTGCGGGTGCGGGTGAAGAACGCGACCGGCATGCGCTGGACGTGGTCGAAGACCGCCGTCCGCAGGTCGAGGATCAGCCCCTCGCCCAGCGTCGCCGACAGCCGCCGGGCGACGATGCCCAGGGCCGCCTCGGCCACCGCGATCAGCGCGATGAGCAGGGCCAGCCGTACGACGGTCCCCTCGTCGCCGTGCGACACGATCACGTCCACCACGCGCCCGGCCAGGACCGGGGTGGCGACGGCGAGCAGCGCGGTCGCCACCCCGAGCAGCACGAACAGGGCGATGCGGCGGCGGTGCGGGCGGGCGAACGCGCCGATGCGGCGCAGGGTCGCTCGGGCGAGGGGGCGGCGCTCCTGCTGGGCGGTCATGACGCTGTGCAGTTGCGTCCACGCCGTGGTTTCCATGCTCATGCGACCGAACCTAGGACCTAGAGCAATGTTGAGGTCAAGCCCTCGGCCGTTTCCCGCGCGCGGGGCGCCGCCGGTGCCCGTCGCGCCGGTGGCCGTCGCCCCATGCCCGTCGCGCCGGTGTCCGTCGCGTCCGTGCACCGCGCGGCGGGCGGCCGGGCCGGCGGGTCACCAGGGCACCGGCTTGCCGTCCCGGAAGAAGCCCCCGGTCGGGCCGTCGTCGGGCAGGGTGGCCGCCCAGACGACCCCGGCGGCGCCCTCGGCGACGGGCCGGCCGCCGCCGCCCATGTCGGTGGCGGTCCAGCCGGGGCACACGGCGTTGACGAGGACGCGCTCCCGGCGCAGTTCGCCCGCGAGGAGCCGGGTCAGGGCGTTGAGCGCGGCCTTGGAGACGCTGTAGGCGGGGGTGCCGCCGCTCATGCCCTGCAGGGAACCTCCTTCGCTGCTGACGTTGACCACCCGCGGGTGCGGGCTGCGGCGCAGCAGCGGCAGCAGCGCCTGGGTGACCCGCCAGGCGCCGAACAGGTTCGTCTCCATGGCCCGCCGGACCTCGTCCAGGTCGGCCGAACGGGCCCGGGCCCAGGTGTCGTAGAGGATCGCCGCGTTGTTGACGAGCACGTCGGTGCGGCCCAGGTGCCGGGTGACCCACTCGGCCATGGCGGTGACGCTCGCGTCGTCGGCCACGTCGAGCTGGACGGCCGTGATCCGTGCGCCGCCGGGATCGAGGCGTGCGGCCGCCGATCGTCCCTTGGCGAGGTCGCGGGAGCCGAGGACGACGCGGTGGCCGCGGCCGGCGAGTTGCCGGACCACCTCGTACCCGATGCCGCGGTTGGCTCCGGTCACGACCGCGACGGGCGGTGCCTGCGGAACCCCGGGAACACCGGTGGACTCGACTGCCATGGGGAGCTCCAGATCGCGGGGCCGTGTGTCTGATCAGCCTCGCACACCGGGGACTTGCGCGCCGCGCGGTCGGGGTAGCCGCGGCAGGGCACCGGCCCCGGCTCCGGCTCCGGCTCCGGCTCCGGCAACGGGCCCTCCCCCACCGGTCGGGACCGCGCCCCCGCGCCGGCCGGGAGGGCCCGGACGGGACGGCCGCCCCGCGCGGTGGGCCCCGCGCGGCCCGCCCCGCCGCGGCGGGGGCCCGGCGGGCGCCGCCCGGTCCCCTCCGGGGCGGCACGGGCCGTCCGCGGACGGGCGGGGACCATGGTGTCCGGCGGCCGGCCGCCTCCGGTCCGTACGAACCCCCGTGCCCGATACGGCAGGATGAACGACCGTGCCGATCGCGGGTCAGGGCGGCCGGCACGACGGAACATCCCGGAATCGAGCAGGTGACGACGTGACGCAACTTCACATCCGGCCGTCGGCGAGGGCCTTCGCCGCTGTGTGTCTCCCCGGAGGTGACCGGTGAACCGAGCGCTCACCGTGGACGACCTGGTCCTCGCCGGCATCGCCCTGGCCGCGGGCCTGCTGGGCGCGTTCCTGCTGCGCATGCTGCTGCGCTGGCTGGGCAAGCACGCGGACCGCACCCGCTGGAGCGGGGACGACGTCATCGTGGACGCGCTGCGGACCGTGGTGCCGTGGGCGGCGGTCGCGGGCGGCGCGGCGGGCGCGGCGGCGGCGCTGCCGCTGACCAGGACCGTCCAGCACCACACCAACCAGGTGCTGACCGTGCTGCTCATCTTCGTCGTGACGGTGTCGGCGGCCCGGGTGGTGGCCGGTCTGGTGCGGACGGTCACCCAGTCCCGCTCCGGGGTCGCCGGATCGGCCACGATCTTCGTGAACATCACCCGGGTCCTGGTCCTGGCGATCGGCTTCCTGGTGGTGCTGCAGACGCTGGGCATCTCCATAGCCCCGATGCTCACCGCCCTCGGCGTCGGCGGCCTGGCCGTCGCCCTGGCCCTGCAGGACACCCTCGCCAACCTCTTCGCGGGCATCCACATCCTCGCCTCCCGGACCGTCCAGCCCGGTGACTACATCCGGCTCAGCAGCGGCGAGGAGGGCTACGTCGAGGACATCAACTGGCGGCAGACCACGGTCCGCAACCTCTCCAACAACCTCGTCGTGATCCCCAACGGGCAGCTCGCGAAGACGAACATGACCAACTTCATGCGTCCCGAGCAGCAGTTGACGATCATGGTGCAGGCGGGGGTCGCCTACGACAGCGACCTGGAGCACGTGGAGCGGGTGACGATCGAGGTCGTCGCCGAGGTGATGACGGAGATCACCGGGGCCGTCCCCGATCACGAGCCGGCGGTGCGCTTCCACACCTTCGGCGACTCCCGCATCGGCTTCACCGTCATCCTGGGCGTCGGCGAGTTCAGCGACCAGTACCGGATCAAGCACGAGTTCATCAAGCGGCTGCACAAGCGGTACCGCGAGGAGGGCATCCGCATCCCGGCCCCGACGCGGACGGTGGCGCTGCAGCAGGGCGCGGTGGTGATCCCGCACCAGCGCGGCGGGCAGAACGAGCCGGGCGAGGCGGCCTCCGCCCGGCTCGACTGAGAGCCCCGTCCAGGAGCCCCCGCGGGGCGGCCGGGCCGCCGTGGTGCCGCCCGGCCCCGCGGCGGCGCGGCGCGGCGCGGCGGGCGCCGGGCTCACCGGCGTCACCGTCCGGCCGGGGTGGCCGGTCGCCCCGCGGTCCGGCCCGATCCGTGCCGAAAGTCGGTGCGGACCCCTGTCGAGACGAGGTCGATCACGAGATATCTTGATGTCGAGCAATGTTGCAGACGTGGAGCGGAGCACCCGGTGACTGACTCGACCATCATCTATACGCACACTGACGAGGCCCCGGCCCTGGCGACGTATTCCTTCCTGCCGGTGGTCCAGGCGTACGCCTCGCAGGCGGGTGTCGCCGTGGAGACGCGTGACATCTCGCTGGCCGGCCGCATCATCGCCGTGTTCCCGGAGTACCTGACCGAGGACCAGCGCATCCCGGACGCGCTCGCGGAGCTCGGCGAGCTGGCCAAGACGCCCGCGGCCAACATCATCAAGCTGCCGAACATCTCGGCGTCGATCCCGCAGCTGAAGGCCGCGATCGCCGAGCTGCAGGGCCAGGGCTACGCGCTGCCGGACTACCCGGACGACCCCAAGACCGACGAGGAGCGCGAGATCCGCGCCCGCTACGACAAGGTCAAGGGCTCCGCCGTGAACCCGGTCCTGCGCGAGGGCAACTCCGACCGCCGCGCCCCGGCCTCGGTGAAGAACTACGCCAAGACCCACCCGCACCGCATGGGCGCCTGGACCGCCGAGTCCAGGACCAACGTGGCGACCATGGGCGAGAACGACTTCCGCTCCACCGAGAAGTCCGTGATCATCGCCGAGGACGGCACGCTCAGGATCGAGCTCGTCGGCGACGACGGCTCCACCACCGTGCTGCGCGAGTCGGTGCCCGTCCTCGCGGGCGAGGTCGTCGACGCCTCCGTGATGCGCGTCGCCGCGCTGCGCGAGTTCCTGGCCGCGCAGGTCGAGCGTGCCAAGCAGGAGGGCGTGCTGTTCTCCGTGCACCTGAAGGCCACGATGATGAAGGTCTCCGACCCGATCATCTTCGGCCACGTGGTGCGCGCCTTCTTCCCGAAGACCTTCGCGAAGTACGGCGACAAGCTCGCCGCGGCCGGCCTCACCCCCAACGACGGCCTGGGCGGCATCTACAAGGGCCTGGAGAACCTGCCCGAGGGCGCCGAGATCAAGGCCTCCTTCGACGCCGAGCTCGCCGAGGGCCCGGACCTGGCGATGGTCGACTCCGACAAGGGCATCACCAACCTGCACGTCCCCTCGGACGTCATCATCGACGCCTCCATGCCGGCCATGATCCGCACCTCCGGCCACATGTGGGGCCCGGACGGCCAGGAGCACGACGCCCTCGCGGTCATCCCGGACTCCTCCTACGCGGGCGTGTACCAGGCCGTCATCGAGGACTGCCGCGCCAACGGCGCCTACGACCCGGCCACCATGGGCTCGGTGCCGAACGTCGGCCTGATGGCGCAGAAGGCCGAGGAGTACGGCAGCCACGACAAGACCTTCGAGATCCCCACCACGGGCACCGTCCGCCTGGTCGACCAGAACGGCGACGTCGTCATCGAGCAGCCCGTCTCGGCCGGTGACATCTTCCGCGCCTGCCAGACCAAGGACGCCCCGATCAGGGACTGGGTGAAGCTGGCCGTCACCCGTGCCCGCGCCACCGGCGACCCGGCGGTGTTCTGGCTGGACGAGACCCGCGCCCACGACGCCAACCTGATCGCCAAGGTGCGCCAGTACCTGCCGGAGCACGACACCGAGGGCCTGGACATCCGCATCCTGTCCCCCGTGGAGGCGACCAAGCTGTCGGTGGAGCGCATCCGCCGCGGCCAGAACACCATCTCCGTCACCGGCAACGTGCTGCGCGACTACCTGACCGACCTGTTCCCGATCCTGGAGCTGGGCACCAGCGCCAAGATGCTGTCGGTCGTCCCGCTGATGGCGGGCGGCGGCCTGTTCGAGACCGGTGCCGGCGGCTCCGCCCCGAAGCACGTCCAGCAGCTGGTCAAGGAGAACTACCTGCGCTGGGACTCGCTCGGCGAGTTCTTCGCGCTGGTGCCGTCCCTGGAGCAGTACGCCGAGGCCACGGGCAACGCCCGCGCCAAGGTCCTCGCCGACGCCCTCGACCGCGCCACGGCGACCTTCCTCAACGAGGACAAGTCCCCGACCCGTCGCGTCGGCGGCATCGACAACCGCGGCAGCCACTTCTACCTGTCCCTGTACTGGGCGCAGGAGCTGGC
Source organism: Streptomyces sp. NPDC052701 (assembly GCF_040678355.1). Classification (NCBI taxonomy): domain Bacteria; kingdom Bacillati; phylum Actinomycetota; class Actinomycetes; order Kitasatosporales; family Streptomycetaceae; genus Streptomyces; species Streptomyces sp. NPDC052701. The sequence continues at coordinate 14,105 of NZ_JBFATO010000039.1, read as the reverse complement.
GCGGCAGACCGACGACGCCGACCTGGCCAAGGCGTTCGCGCCGCTCGCCGAGACGCTCGCCGCCAACGAGCAGAAGATCGTCGACGAGCTGAACGCCGTCCAGGGCAAGCCGGTCGACATCGGCGGCTACTACCAGCCCGACCCGGCCAAGGCCGCCGAGGTCATGCGCCCGTCCGCGACGTGGAACGAGGCGCTGGCGTCGCTGAGCTGACCCTTCGGGGTCGTGAGACCGCCCCTTGAGGGGTGGTGATCCTTCTCCGCCCCGGCCGGCACACCGCCCGGCCGGGGCGGAGCCGTGTCCGGGCACTGGAGCCGTGTCCGGGCACTGGAGCCGTGTCCGGGCACGGGCGGCGGCCTGTGGGGGCCACGCCGCCCGGAGCGGACGGGACGCCCGGCGGGACCCGTGGGCGGCACCGGTCCCGGCGCGTCCGTGAACGCTGGATTGCAGGCGTGACGTGAGGCTGGCCCGCGGTCACCTCGTGTGGTTACCTCGTCGCATGACCGTGCCAGTGACCCGCCGCCACGTCGATCACGCGTGCGTCACCTCCACGGGCTGTCGCGCCGTGAGCTGACCCTCCGCCCCACGATCCGCCGCGCCCGCCTCCCGACGCGGGACGTCCGCGCCGATCGCCGTCGCCCCCGTTCTCCCCGCCGCCGTTCGCGGCCGCCTCCGTGCCGTTCGCCGTACGCCGTACGCGCTCGCGCCGGTTCCTCCCACCCGGCACGCGGCACCTCGCCGTTCACGCCTCACGGTTCACGCCCCGCCGTTCACCTCCCGCACGCCGCACTTCGTGCACCGCACGCCGTACTAGGAGCACCATGAGCCAGCAGCCCGTCGACTCCGTCACCGCCGGTCACACGCCCGAGGAGCCGCCCCCGGCTCCCGGCGCCTCCGCCTGGTCCTTCGAGACCCGGCAGGTCCACGCCGGTGCCGCGCCCGACCCGGTGACCGGCGCCCGGGCGACGCCGATCTACCAGACGACGTCGTTCGTGTTCCGGGACACCCGGCACGCCGCCGACCTGTTCTCGCTCGCCGAGCCCGGCAACATCTACACCCGCATCCACAACCCCACCCAGGACGTCTTCGAGCAGCGCGTCGCCGCGCTGGAGGGCGGGGTCGCGGCCGTGGCGCTGTCCTCCGGGCAGGCCGCGGAGACCCTGGCGGTCCTGACGCTAGCGAGCGCCGGCGACCACATCGTCTCCAGCACCTCCCTGTACGGCGGCACGTACAACCTGTTCCGGCACACGCTGCCGAAGTTCGGCATCGAGGTGTCCTTCGTGGACGACCCGGACGACCTGGAGGCCTGGCGGGCCGCCGTCCGGCCGAACACCAAGGCGCTGTTCGCGGAGACGCTCGGCAACCCGCGCGGCAACGTGCTGGACGTGCGGGCGGTCGCGGACGTGGCGCACGCGGCGGGCGTGCCGCTGATCGTGGACAACACCATCCCGACCCCCTACCTGCTGCGGCCGGTCGAGCACGGCGCGGACATCGTGGTGCACTCGGCGACCAAGTTCCTCGGCGGCCACGGCACCACGATCGCGGGCGTGGTCGTGGACGGCGGCACCTTCGACTTCGGGGCTCACGCCGAGCAGTTCCCCGACTTCACCGAGCCCGACCCCAGCTACCACGGGCTGCGGTACTGGCCGGCGCTCGGTCCCGGCGCCTTCGCGGTCAAGCTGCGGGTGCAGTTGCTGCGCGACCTGGGCCCGGCGCTCTCCCCGCACTCGGCGTTCCTGCTGCTGCAGGGCGTGGAGACGCTGAGCCTGCGCCTGGAGCGGCACTCCGCCAACGCGCTGGCGCTGGCCCGGTGGCTGGAGCGGCGCGACGAGGTGGCCGCCGTCCACTACCCGGGCCTGGAGTCCAGCCGCTGGTACGAGGCGGGGCGGACGTACCTGCCGCGCGGCGCGGGCGCGGTGGTCTCCTTCGAGCTGCGGGACGGCGTCGAGGCGGGCAAGCGGTTCGTGGACGCGGTGGAGTTGTTCAGCCACCTCGCCAACATCGGTGACGTGCGCAGCCTGATCATCCATCCGGCCTCCACCACCCACAGCCAGCTGGACGAGGAGCAGCTGGCGGCCACCGGCGCCGCGCCCGGCCTGGTGCGGCTGTCGGTCGGCATCGAGAACCTCGCCGACCTCAAGGCCGACCTGGAGGCCGGGTTCCGCGCGGCCAAGGGCGCGTCCTGAACGCCGTGGCCGTCTCCTCGGAGGTCCCCCTCCCGCCGGCCACCGGGGCCTGGCGGGAGGGGGACCCGCCCGGGCGCCGGCGGTGGCACTCCCGCAAGAAGCCGCTGCCGCTGGAGGCGGGCGGTGAACTGCCGGGCGTACGGCTGGCGTTCGAGACCTGGGGGCGGCTCGCCCCGGACGGCTCCAACGCCGTGCTGGTGCTGCACGCCCTGACGGGGGACAGCCACGTCGCGGGATCCGCCGGGCCCGGTCATCCCACGCCGGGCTGGTGGGACGGACTCGTCGGCCCGGGCCTGCCGCTCGACACCGACCGGTGGTTCGTCGTCGCCCCCAACGTGCTGGGCGGCTGCCAGGGCAGCACGGGGCCGGCCTCGCTGCGGCCCGACGGCCGGCGGCGCTGGGGCGGCGCCTTCCCGTTCCTGACCCAGCGCGACCAGGTCGCGGCGGAGGCCGACCTGGCCGACGCGCTGGGCATCGGGCGGTGGGCGCTGGTCGTCGGCGGTTCGATGGGCGGGATGCGGGCCGTGGAGTGGGCCGTGTCGTACCCGCGGCGCGTGGGCGCGCTGCTGCTGCTCGCGACCACGGCGGCGGCGAGCGCGGAGCAGATCGCCTGGGCGAACATCCAGGTGCACGCCGTCCGCGGCGACCCGTACTGGCGCGGCGGCGACTACCACGACACCGGCCGCGGCCCGCACGCCGGACTGGGCCTCGCCCGCCGCCTCGCCCACGTCACCTACCGCAGCGAGCCGGAGCTCCACATCCGCTTCGGCCGGCGGCCGCAGGACGGGGAGGATCCGTTCGGCGGCGGCCGGTACCAGGTCGAGTCGTACCTCGACCACCACGCCGCCAAGCTGGTGCGCCGGTTCGACGCGGGCAGCTACGTCGTGCTGTCGCAGGCCATGAACGCCCACGACGTCGGCCGCGCCCGCGGCGGGGTGCGCGCCGCGCTGCACCGGGTGACCGCGCCCACGCTGGTGGCCGGGGTCGACTCCGACCGCCTGTACCCGCTCGCCCAGCAGTCCGAACTGGCCGCCCGCATCCCGGGCGCCGACCGGCCGCGGGTGATCGAGTCGCCGTACGGGCACGACGGCTTCCTGATCGAGACGGAACAGGTCGCCGCGCTGGTGCGGGAGATCCTCGCGTAGCTCCCCGCCCTTCCCGGCGCTCGATGTGGCACCTTGATCGTGCAGTACGCCACCGACGACGTCCCGGGAGCAGACCGATGACCCCTGCCGCACCCTCCTTCACCCTGCTGCCCGGCGCCGGCGACTCCCCGGTGATCCTGCACGTGCCGCACTCGGCGCGGGAGATACCGGCCGGGGTACGGGCGGGCATCGTGCTCGACGACACGGCGCTGGAGCGGGAACTGGACCACATCACCGACGCGCACACGGCCCGGATCGCCGAGACGGCGGCCGGCCTGGCCGGTGTCACCCCCTGGCGGTTCGTCAACCGGCTGTCGCGGCTGGTCGTCGACCCGGAGCGGTTCCCGGACGAGCGGGAGGAGATGCTGGCCGTCGGCATGGGCGCGGTGTACACCCGGACCACGCACCGGGAGCCACTGCGGCCCGAGGACGTCGACCCGGGGCCGTTGATCGAACGGTACTTCCACCCGTACGCGCGGGCGATGACCGAGGCGGTGGCGGACCGGCTGGCGGCCACCGGCCGGGCCGTCGTCGTCGACGTGCACTCCTATCCCGCCGAGCGGCTGCCCTACGAACTGCACGGCGAGGGCCCGCGGCCGCCGGTGTGCCTGGGGACGGACGCCTTCCACACGCCTCCCGGGCTGCTGGCCGCCGCGCGGGAGGCCTTCGCCGCGTGCGGGGAGACGGGGCTGGACAGCCCGTTCGCCGGGGCCTACGTGCCGCTGGAGTTCTACGGCAAGGACCCGCGCGTCGCCGCGCTGATGGTGGAGATCCGCCGGGACACGTACATGACCGAGCCGGGCGGCCCCGCCGGTCCGGGACTCGCCCGGCTCGGCGCGGCGCTGGCGGCGCTGGTCGACGCCGTGTCCGGCTGATCCGCGCTCAGGCGCGCAGCCACTCCGTCACGACCACCTCGCCGCCGGTGCGCAGCCGCAGGGCGAACGGCCCGCAGGGCGGGGCGTCGCCGGTGAAGCGGCCCAGGTCGTCCGTGGTGAGCGGCGCGCCGGCCGCGGGGCCGGTGAGGACCTCGATCCGGGCGGGCCGCGGCGGCAGCACCTGTCCCATCAGGCCCTGCGCGCTCACCTCGACGTCGACGGTCACGTCGCCCGCGCGGAAGGTCAGCATCCGCGGCACGTCCGCGGCCCCCCTGACCGGGATGGCGTCGACCAGCGAGTCGAAGGTCAGCTCGGCGACACGGGTGTCGAGGTCGTGCAGCGCGTACGCCTCGACGGCGAGCTGCTGCAGCTGCGCCGGCACGGGGTCCAGTACGGCGGCGGCCCGCCGGAGCTCCTCCTCCAGCAGATCGACGTCGGCGTCCCCGTCCCCGCCCGTGTCCGCGTACGGCTCGTCGTCGAAGACGCCGCCGTTCGTGCCGTTCATGTCACTCATGTCGCTCATACCGTCCCCCGTGCCTCTAGCCGGGCCCGCAGCCGGCGCAGACAGCGCTGGCGCAGCGGTCCGATGCTGCCCACCGCGATCCCCAGGGCGGCGGACACCTCCTGGTAGCTGGGCGGCGGCGAGGCCATCAGGACGCGCAGCAACTGCCGGCATCGCTCGCCCAGTTCCTCGAACTCCTGCCACAGCCGCCGCACGCGCTCGCTCTGGGCGGCCGCCTCCTCGGAGTCGAGCAGCGACTGTTCCGGCGTACGGTCCTCGCTGACCCGGTCGAGCAGCTGCGGATCGTCCGTCAGCGTCAGCCGCCGCGAACTCCTGAGCACCTTCAGGCACTCGTTGCGCGCGGTGCTCGCCAGCCAGGCGCCCGCCTTGTCCTGTTCGCGGATCCGCCCCAGGTGCTGGGCGAAGCGGAACCAGACGGTCTGGTACACCTCGTGCGCGTCGGCGTCGGAGAGCCGGTGGCCGCGCACGACCGACCACACCAGCGGGCTCATCCCTTCCACCAGCGCCTTCCAGGCCGCCGCGTCTCCGTCGGCGGCGGACCGGACGAGCGCGCCGACATCATTTCGGTCCACTGCCCCACCCCTCGTGTACGGCACGTCATCGTACGCCGTGGGGGAGGCGGCTCCGGCCCTCATGCGCCGGAGGCGAGGGGCTCGACCGGCACCGGGCGCCAGGTGGGCGGGCGCAACGCCGGCACGTGCGCGCCGCGCACCTCGGCGAACCCGGTGTTGCCCGCGAGCAGGCGCAGCCGGGCCGTGCGCGGGTCGGTCTCCTCGTGGGCCGTCATGTGGGCGGCGACCATGCCGGCGACCACGGGGGTGGCGAAGGAGGTGCCGCTCCACTGCGCGTACCCCTCGAACATCACCTGCTCCGGCTTGGCGGCGGCGCCGTCGTCGCTCAGCACGCCCGTGTGGCCGGGGTGCCGGCAGGTGCAGGCGTAGGTGAAGGAGTACCGGCAGGCGTCGTACGTTGAGTGCTGGTACACGTACGGGACGGGTGCGTCGAAGCCGGTGAGGGCGCTGGTGAGGCGCTCGCCGGGGGCGTAGACCTTGACCCAGGGGCCGTGGTTGGTGAAGCAGGCGCCGAACTCGCCGTCGCTGCGCAGGGCGCCGACCGAGACGACGCTGTTCTCGTAGCCGGGCAGGCCGGCGTAGGCGGCGGGCCAGAAGGGGGTGGCGCTGCCGTTGTTGCCGGCCGCGGCGACCAGCAGGGTGTGCCGCTCGCGCAGCTCCGCCATGAAGGCGTCGGTGCCGAGCAGTCCGTCGGTGCGGCCGTTGCTGGTGCCGGCGGAGAGGCTGATGATGTCGGGCCAGCCGTGCCGGTCGACGGCCTCGAAGAGCTTCGCGCCGAACTCCGACTCCAGGACGGCGCCCGCGTCGTTGAGGGTGCCCAGCACCGTGACGTCCGTGTTGGGGGCGACGGCCGCGACGAGGCCTGCGATGAACGTGCCGTGTCCGACGTACTGCTTGAGCAGGCCGTCGGCGTCCGTCTCCGCCCCGGCGGCGTCGCCGTCGACGTGGGCGAGCAGGGTGCAGGAGTGGCAGTCGTGCATCAGGCCGGTGTCGACCACCAGGACACCGACCGCCGTGCCGGGGTCGTGGACCCCCTCGGCCGGCGCCGGGTTGGGGCCCGCGGCGCGCCCGGCGGGCACCGGCTCGTCGCCGGGGCAGGCGTTGACCGCGACGTGCACGACGTGGTTGCGGCCGGCCAGCCGGCGCCCGGCCCGGTCCTCCCGCTCCCGCACGGCCCGCAGGGCGTGCGCGACGGTCCGGTCGCCCTGCCGGCCGCCCTCGCCCGGGTCGCCGACCCGGATGCGGGTGACGCCCGTGCGGTCGGTCCCGGGGCCCGCCCGGCGCACCTGGTGCTGGTCGAGGTCGGGGGCGTCGGTGAAGTACGCCCGCACGGCGTCCTCCACCGTCCGGGCGTCGTCGCCGTCGCGGACGAGGACGACGCCCTTCTCGTAGAAGAACTCGGCGGAGTCGTCGGGACCCATCGCCAGGGGGACATCGGGCATCGAGCGTTGGATGTGGTCGAACTGCTCGCGGAATCGCTGTGGTGCCATGGGTGTCCTCCCGTGTGGACGGCGGGTCGACTATCAGAGCCGCCGGGCGGTCGTTTGATACAGAGCCGGACCTGTGGGGCACGGTTCCCGGGCACTACCATCCGGAGGGTGACAGCGGGAAGCGACTCCGTTCTCGAACTGCTGCCGATGGTGTTCGCCTCCCCCAGCCAGGCCCTGGCACGGGCGGAGCGGGTACTCGACGCCGATCCCGTACCGCTGCACGCCTCCGTCGCGCACCAGGTGATCGGCATCTGGCAGCGGGACTTCGGCGATCTGCGGCGCGCGCTGACCCATCTGCGGCGCGCCCGGGACCTGGCGGCCCGGGCGGACTCGGCCGACCGGGAGGCGGACGTCCTGGCCACGCTGGGCGTGGCGCTGGTGCACGCGGGCCGCACCCGGGAGGGCCTGGCGGCGTTCGAGCGGGGGGTCGCGCGCGGCAGCGGGCACACCCGGGCGCGGGTGCTGTACCGGCGGGCGTACGTGTGGTGGGTGCTGGGGCACCACCGTGAGGCGCTGGAGGACGTCCGCCGGGCGGTTCCCGTGCTGCGGCAGGCCGACGACGTGATCTGGACGGCGCGGGCGCTGACCCTGCGCGCCACGGTGCACCTGGCGCTCGGTTCGGTGGAACGGGCCGAGGCCGACTTCACGGCGGCGGAGGCGCTGTGGGACACCACCGGCCAGGAGCACGACAAGGCCGACGCGGTGGAGAGCCGGGGGCTGGCCGCGTTCCGCTCCGGTGACATCCCGGCGGCGCTCAGACTGCTCGACGAGGCCGAGGAACGGTACGCCAGGCTCGGCACCCCGACGTTCATGCTCGACATCCGGCGCTGCGAGGTGCTGATGGCCGCCGGGCTCGCCCCCGAGGCGCTGGCCGGGGCGGACGCGGCGATCAGGGCCCTGGACGGGATCGGCGGGCAGTCCACCCGCAAGGCGGAGTTGCTGCTGGCCGCCGCGCGGGCCGCCCGGCTGGCCGGTGACCCGCACACCGCGATCGCCCGCGCGGCGCTCGCCGTACGGCTGTTCGCGGGGCAGCGGCGCACCTGGTGGGAGACGCACGCCCGGCTGGTGCTGATCGAGGCGCGGCACGCGGCCGGGCACACGTCGGGGCGGCTGGTCGCGGACGCCGCCGCGGTGGCCGGCAGGCTGGCGTCCTTCGGCGCCCCGGCCGCGCCGGAGGCCTCCCTGCTCGCCGGCCGGATCGCGCTGGGCCTGGGCCGGCGGGCCGAGGCCGAGCGGCACCTGGCCGTCGCCGCCCGCAGCAGGCGCAGCGGGCCGCCGCTCGCCCGGATGACGGGCTGGGCGGCGCAGGCGCTGCGGGCGCAGGCGGCCGGTTCGGCGCGGGGTGTGCTGGAGGCCTGCCGGCGCGGTCTGGACGTGCTCGACGACCACCGGATGACGCTGGGCGCCTCGGAGCTGCGGGCCCGCGCCACCGAGCAGGGTGCCGAGCTCGCCGCGCTGGCCCAGCGGGCGAGCCTGGTCTCCGGCGGGCCGCGGCGGCTGCTGGTGTGGAGCGAGCGCTGGCGGGCCACGGTGCTGTCCGCGCCGCCCACCCGGCCGCCCGCCGACCCGGCGCTGCTGAGCGGCATGACCGCGTACCGGGAGATCGCGGCGCGGTCGGAGGAGGCCCGCAGGGAGGGCCGCCCCGTGCCGGCCCTGGAGCGCGAACAGCGGCGCCTGGAGCGGGAGATCCGCTCCCGCACCCTGCACATGCGCGGTGAGTCGCCGGGCGGCGGGGACCGGTTCGACGTCAGCCGGCTGCTGGAGCGGCTGGGCGATGACGTACGGCTGGTGGAGCTCGCCGTGCTGGACGGGCGGGTGCAGGTGCTGCTGTGCGGGCAGGGCCGGGTGCGGCGGTTCGGGGCCGGGCTGCTGGCCGAGGCGGAGACGGAGGCCGAGCACGTGCAGGCCGGGCTGCGGCGGCTGGCGCACCCCGGGGCGGAAGCCCGCCTTCCGGTGGTGGAGGCGGCGGGCCGCCGTCTGGAGGAGCTGCTGCTGGGTCCGGCCGCGGCGCAGCTGGGCGGCGGCCCGGTGGTGATCGTCCCGCCGGGGCGGCTGCACCACGTGCCGTGGGCGCTGCTGCCCTCGCTGCGGGAGCGGGTGCTCAGCGTGTCGCCGTCCGCGAGCAGCTGGCTGCGGGCCCGCGGGACCGCGCCGCCGCCCGGTGGCCGCCAGGTGCTGGTGCGCGGCCCGGGGCTGGCGACCGGTGGCGCCGAGGTGCCCGAACTGGCCGACCGGTACGGCGGCGCGACCGTCCTGGAGCACGGCGAGGCGCGGGTGCCGCGCGTGCTGGAGGAACTGGACGGGGCGGCGCTGGCGCACATCGCCGCGCACGGCACGTTCCGCGCGGACAGCCCGCTGTTCTCCTCGCTGCGGATGGCCGACGGCCCGATCGTCGTCCACGACTTCGAGCGCCTGGACCGCAGCCCCTACCGGATCATCCTGTCCTGCTGCGACACCGCCCGGTTCGCCTCCGTCGGCGCCGACGAACTGCTGGGCCTGGTCACCGCGCTGCTGCCGCTCGGCACGGCGGGCGTGGTGGCGTGCAGCGCGCCCGTCAACGACGAGGCGGTGGTGCCGCTGATGCTCACGCTGCACAAGGGCCTCAGCGCCGGCCTGTCCCTGGCGGAGGCGTTGCGCGACGCCCGGACCGCCCTGCCGGGCGACGCGCTGCACCAGGCCACGGGGTGGGCGTTCTGCGCGTTCGGCGCGGCCTGAACGGCCCTACGCCGGCTGGGCGTCCGGCAGTTCCACCAGCCACGGCAGGTCGCCGCGGTCGCCGGCGCCGAGCCGTGCGTAGGCGCTGTACAGGTGGTTGCCGACGGTGCGCACCGACAGGGTGAGCCGCTGCGCGATCTGCCGGTTGCTCAGGCCGGCGGCCGCGAGGGTGACGATCTGCCGCTGCCGGGCGGTGAGTTCGCCGAGGACGAGCCCGGACAGGGCGGGGGTGCGGGCGCCCTGGCAGCGCCGGGCCAGCGCGACGGCGCGGGTGCGCGAGGTGCGGGCGGCGTGCGGGTCGCGGTGCGCGCGGGAGGCCTGGGCGTGGGCCTCGGCCGCGAAGAGCAGGAAGCCGCGCCTGCCCAGTTCCTCGGCCGCCCGGTCCAGGGCGGGCCCGTCGCCTCGCAGAAGTGCCTCGGCGTGCCGGGCGAACACACCGGACAGCCGGCCGAGGGCCTTGCCGGGGGCGCCGCCGCGCACGGCGTCGTAGGGGTCGCCGGTTCCGGCCTCCGCGGCACCGGCGGCGCCGCCGGGGGTGGCCGGCCGCGCGGGTGCCCGCGTACGGCCGTCCGCCGTCACGTCCGCCGTCACGTCCCCCGACTCGGCCCGGGCTAGGGCGAGTTCGGCGCGGCAGGAGGGGTCCTCGGCGGTGCCGCGCAGGCCCTCCCGGGCCCAGGCGGCGGCCTCCGCCAGCTCCCCGCGCAGCCGCGCGAACCGGGCGCGCACGGCGGCGTACCCGGGCGGCACCGGCGCGCCCTCCGTCACCAGCCACTCCCCCACCGGGGCCGGCACCGTCCGGACGTCGGCCTCCTCGATCCGCCGTACCAGCGCGGCCGCCTCGGCGTCGAGGCAGGGCCCGTACTCCTCCGGTGCGCGGGCCAGCCGCCGGGCCCGCAGCCGCCCGGCCGCGGCCCGCAGCACCGGCCCGTGCAGGGGGTGGGCGAGGCGGACGACCGCGGGAGCGTGCCCCGCTCCCGCCGGGCCGGGGCCTCGGGGGAGGTCGTCGACGCGGACCAGGCAGTCGGCCTCCAGGCGTTCCAGGGCCGGGGCGTCGAGGTCGTCCACGTCCAGGGGCAGGGGCAGGGGCTCGGCGAAGGCGAGGCGGTCCAGCGCCTCGCGCTCGGCGGGGCAGGTGCGGTGCAGGACCGGGGCGGTCCGTTCGCGGACGGCCGCCGTCAGCGGCACCGGGCCCCGCCACGCCCACTCGCCGGTGTCCGGGACACGGGTCAGCGGGCCGTGTTCGCGCACCGCGTCCAGCAGGTCGCGCAGCAGCCGCAGGTCGCCCCGGCACAGGCGGTGCAGCCGGTTGACGGTGAGGGGGTCCGGGGCGGGGCCGGCGCCCGCGGCCAGGAGCCGGGCCGTCTCCTGGCGGCTCGGCGGCTCCAGCGTGAGGCGCGGCAGCAGCTCCCCGGTCCACAGCCGGGAGATCGCGTCCGGGACCGGGGCGGCGTCCGTCGCCACGACCAGCAGCCGGGTGCGGCCGTGCACGGCGAGCTGGTGGACCAGGGCGGCGGAGGCGTCGTCGAGCAGGTGCGCGTCGTCGACCAGCAGCAGGCGCACGCCGGACAGCAGCCGGACGGCGCGGTGCAGGGTGACGTGCTCGGGCAGCAGGTGGGCGAAGGCGGCGAAGGGGATCTGCCGGGCCCGCGGGGTCCCGGCCGCCCGGGCGCAGCCGGTGCCGCGGACCACCTCGGTGACCAGACGGGTCTTGCCGCAGCCCGCCGGGCCGGTGACCACGATGCCGCGGTGTCCGGCCGCCAGGGACCGGCGCACCCGTTCCCGTTCCTCCTCGCGCCCGGTGAACGGCCAGGGCGGCCGCGGCGGCGTCGCGTCCCGTTCGAAAGGTGTCGTCGCGTCCGGTTCGAAAGTCGTCACGACAGCAAGAGCGCGGATACTCAGGCCTGATACAGGGCGACTTGAGTAGACCCCGACTCAGGCGCCCGGGACGGGTCCGGGGGCAGTCTGACGCCCGTGACCGTCCGCTCCCGCTCCCGGGGACACCGCACGACGCCACGGTCGGGACCCGCTTCGTCAGGGGCCGCCGCTGCTTCGTCCGGGTCAGCCCGGGGTCCGGGTGGGACGGCCGCCGTGTGCGGGTGACGGCACGGACCGGCCGTACGCGGACGCGTGGACCACTGTCCGGCGCCGGGGGAACGGCCGGGGGAACGTCGCCTTCGGGGGAGGGTGGCGTTCTCCCGGCCACGCCGTCCGGCGCACTCCGCCCGGACCGCCTTGCCGGTGGCGGCCGGCGGGTTCGGGGACGGGTTCCTCACCGGGCGTGCGCCTGACGGCCGTCGCCGCCACCCGCGCCCCGGTCGGCCCGGGTGACGACCGGCTCCTCCGGGGCGGCCGGGCCGGCTTCGGCGACCGGCCGGCGCGTGACGAGGACTGCTTCCGCTCCGGGACGGACCGGGGCGCGCCGGCGGCGTACGAGGCGCCGCGCACCGTCGTGCGCGGCGGCCGGCCCAGCGGGACGAGGAACACGCCTTCCCGTACGGGTACGCCCGTCGGCGCCTGTGCGGACCGACCGGGTCCCTCCCGACCGGCGGCTGCTGCGCCCCGCACCGGGGCGAGTGGCTGTCGGCGGCCGGCGAAGGGACGCGGGCACCGCGCGTCACAGCGGTGTCCGTGGCGGACCTCGGCTGCGGCGGCCTGCCCGCGCCCCCGCCCCCGCCTCCGCAGGTCGCACCAGCACCGCACCGAGGGCCTCCCCGCCCCCTCCCTATGATGTGCCTCCGGACTTCCACGGCGTCGGGCTCGCACCAGTGCGTGACACAGACCACAGGAACTCCCCCCGCGTCGCGGAGAGAAGTGGTCGTGAGGGACTCAGAGAACGATGTGCGTCGCCGTGTGCGCGAGGGGGACCGAGAGGCGTTCGCCCTGCTGTACGAGCAGTTCGCCCGCGCCGTCTACAACCACGGACTGCGATTGACGGGCGACTGGTCGACAGCCGAAGAGATCATGTCCGAAACGTTCCTGACCGCGTGGCGGACCCGCGGGCGGGTGCAGGAGGACGGCGGCTCCCTGCTGCCCTGGCTGCTGGGCATCGCCACCCACAAGGCGGACAACGCCCGCCGGGGAGTCCGCAGACGGCAGTTGTTCCTGGCGCGTCAACCGCAGCCGCGTGTGGAGGAGGACTTCGCGCCTCGGACGATCGGGCGCATCGACGACGCACGGTACTTGCGTGCCGTGCAGACCGCGCTGGGACGGCTGCGGCGCCAGGAGCGGGAGGTACTGGCCCTGTGCGTGTGGTCCGGCCTGGACTACCAGCAGACGGCCGAAGCGCTGGGCATCGCCGTCGGAACCGTACGGTCCCGCCTTTCGCGTGCCCGCAAGAAGCTCGCTCACCTCGCGGAAGAAGACCGGGAACCACCAGCCGCCCGCGGAGAGATGACAAGTGCGGCCGCGATCGCGGCCCTGCCCGTACGGGAGGAGCTCACATGAACGACGACACCACCGGCGCTTCCCCGGAGCGGCACGGCGACCGCGAGGAGATCGCCCGCCTGCTCCCGGCCCCGGCCGACTGGGACCTTCCGCGCGAGCAGCACCTTCGTCACAAGGACCTTCTGATGCACCACATCGACCACGACCGGGCCGCCCGTACCCGGCCGGCCCGCCGACTGCTGCGGCCCGCGGTCCTGGCGCCGGCGACCGCCCTGGCCCTGGCCTGCGCGGTGACCGCGGGGATCGCGCTGACCGGCGGTGACCCGGCGCCCGCCGGCACCGCGTCGCACCGTGCGGCCACGGACATGCAGCCCGCCGCCGCGCTCCTGGACCGGATCTCCGACGCCACGGAGACGCGCGCCGGCCTCACGGTGCGCGACGACCAGTTCGTCTACACCAGGGAGAAGACCCGCGGGGCCGACCTGACCAGCGGGAAGGCCGTCCTCGGCCCGTTGGTGGACCGTGAGGTGTGGGCCGCCGAGGAGCCGGGGCCCCTGCACAAGCTCGGCCTGGTCCGGGAGGACGGCAAGACGTTCCCCATCAACGCCGAATTCGGTGACACCGGGGGCACACCCGCCGGGATCAACCGGCCCACCTACCGCTGGCTCAGCTCGCTGCCCACCGACCCCGACAAGCTGCTGGCCTATCTGTACGCCAAGACCCCGCAGGCCGATGGACGGGAACGTGACCAGGCGGTGTTCGAGCAGATCGGATCCTTGCTCGGCGGGGTGATGCCGCCCCGTACGGCCGCCGCCCTCTACCGGGCCGCGGCGAAGATCCCGGGTGTCACCCCGGCCCCCCAGGCCCGCGACGCGATCGGCCGCAAGGGCCTCGGTATCGCCCGCGACGACACGCGGTACGGCATCCGGACCGAGTGGGTCTTCGACGAGAAGGACTTCGCCTTCCTGGGCTCCCGCAGCTACCTGACCGAGGACGCCCCGTACGGAAAGGCCGGGACCCTGCTGTCCAGCGTGGCCGAGCTGGAGCACGCCGTCGTCGACGAAGCCGGCCGACGGCCCACCGACGCGGAGCGGACACGGACCGAGCGCCAGAACTGACCGCTGACCGCCGGAAACCCCCCGACTCCGTCGGCCCCGACACGAACACCCCGCCCAGCGCCGAGACCCGCTCCTTCATACCGACCAGCCCGTTCCCGC